>JAISXE010000304.1 GCA_031270615.1 Spirochaetia bacterium | reverse complement strand
CCCCCCCTTGCGCTCTCTTGACAGCCTTCGCAAAGGTATCCAGAATGACTTTTGCAGGCAGGCACAATTTTTTTAAGGGGAGCGTGGAACATGAAGTATTGCGTGTGGATAAAAAACGCGAGGATAGTCGATCCTTCCCGAGGCATCGACGGGACGGGGGATATTCTTACTGCGGACAATAAAATAGTTCCTTTCGATTCACGGACGGCCGAGCAGGCCACCGATGTCCTGGACGCGGCAGGATGCCTGGCTGTTCCGGGGCTTATAGACTTTCACGCGCATCTGGCGCGGGGGATGTCCGACCACGGCGTCCACCCCGATGTGATGGGGCTGCCCAACGGGATAACGGCGGCGGTTGACGCGGGCAGCCTGGGAACGGCCGGAGTCGAGGCCTTTATCCGAAACGTCGTGGCCTCAAGCGAGATGACGCTGAGGTGTTATATGCATGTGGCGGCCATAGGCGTCACGACCGGCGTGTACCAGGAGAATCCCGATCCGGCCCTCTACGACAGGGACAGCATACGCTACCTTCTTGAGCGCTTCCCCGGGGATATTATCGGGCTGAAACTGCGGATGGGAAAAACGTTTTCCGATGGGCTTGGCCTTGCCCCCCTGGTGGCGGCAAAGGAAATTTCCCGGCAGCTTGGCCAGCCGCTGTGCCTCCACCTGCGCGAGCTTACGGAGTTCACCTACGGGGAGGCCCTGGGGCACCTGGGGGCGGGGGACGTGCTGTGCCATTTTTACCAGGCCCTGGGCGGCCACAGCCTGCTGGACCCGTCGGGAAAGGTTTCCCCCGCTTTTCGGGAAGCGCGCTCGCGGGGGGTCTTGTTTGACTCGGCCGTGGCGATGAGCAACCACGATCTGACTGTTATGCGAAAGGCCTTTGACGACGGCTTTTATCCCGACCTTCTGGGTACCGATGTGGTGCTAAAAAGCGTTTACCGCGGCCGCACTTTCGGCCTGCCCTACGTCATGTCCAAACACCTCGCCCTGGGGATGCCGCTTGCCGGGGTAATCCGCGCCTGCACCCAGACGGCGGCCCGCCTCATGGGTCTTGAGGGAAAGATCGGGACATTGCGGCCGGGGGCAAATGCCGACATCGCGATCCTCAAAATACGGGAAAAGCCCATGAGCTTCCAGGACAACTACGGCAACGTGGTCCAGGGCAGCGAGCTTCTTTTGCCGCAGGTGACGATCAAAAACGGAAGGGTGGTATACAAGCGCATAGAGTTCGACCTGTAAGCCCGCGCAAATGGCCGCATGAAAGCCACCTCGGAGTCCACGGATTTCACGGAGCCACAAAATCCCCCTCTTTATGCCAGTGCTTTCCGCAGGGTCTGCGGGGTCTTCAGGTTTTCCCTATTTTTCGTTTTGTTTCAGCATGGCGTCAAGGGAGGGCAGTTCGGGCCTGGTCCTGGCGGCCGCGGCGTTTTCCGCCTGGATGGCATCGTAGACTTCCTTGCGGTAGACTTTGACGTTTTTCGGCGCGCCGATACCGATCTTGGCCTGATCGCCCTTTAGTTCCACCACCTGGATTTCGATGGTGTCGCCGATCATGATGCTTTCGCCCGGCTTGCGCGTCAGAATCAGCATGGCTTATCCCCGCAGGGCGGCAAGCTCGTCCATGATAAAATGTTTGAGCTGCCATTTTGGATTCAGGGAGATGGACTGCCGGCCGGTACGGGTTTTGCGGTTGATAAGAAGGGGCCCTTGCAGGTTGGCCGTCATGCGGTTCTGGTTTTCGGGTATCGTGACAGTGGAAAAAACAAGAAGGTCGCCGGGATCCTCAAGCGCCAGATCCTCCATATCCTCTGGGGCGGCATCGGGGCTGTAGTCGGGCCGGAACACCAGCGGGCTGATAAGGACGAAGGCGATTTCCGCGACATCGAGGGACTGGAGCCAGTAGAAAGGCCGCTGCGCCGCGTCCATAAGGGCGTACTGCTTAAACTGCTCAAAACCGATGATGCCGTGGGGGAAAAACAGAACCTGCCTGTCGTCGATCTCGACATTCCCGTAGGCTTTCGTATTGATACGCATCGTTCCCGCACCCCGCGCTAACGCAAGAAATCCAGAAGAGTCGGCTGGAGTATGCGGCCCGCCACGCCCAGCGCCGCCTTGTGGGTAAGCTCCAGCATCTTATAGTCCATGATGGCCTTGCTCATATCAAGGTCGATGGTCGAGGAATTCAGGGAGGTCACGTTATTGCGCTCGGTCGCCAGGCGGGCGTAGGTAATCTCCAGCCGCGTGCCCTGGGCGCCGATGGCGCCCAGCGTCGAGGTCATGCTTTCCAGGGCGTTGTCAATGCCCTTGATGCCCCTGCCGCCGATTTCAAAGCTCTGGCCCTGGTACATATCGTCACGCAGCTTGATAACCATGTCGAAAACCGAGCCGCCGAAAACGCGGGCAGTGTGATTCAGGTTTCCGGGAGGCGGGGTCTGGGCGTCGCGCAGTATGCCCAGGTCCTGGAAGACCCTGCCGTCCTCGCCATCGCGCAGCCACATCTGGTGGGCGGTGGTTGTCTGCAAAAGAAGGCTGTTGCGCACGGGATCGAGTTTCGCCTTGACCGGGGCGGCGGAATCGTTGATCTTCGCGATAATGGCATGGATCGTGTCCCCCTCCTTGAGCGCTATCTCCACGCCGTCGATAAAAACGGCAGTGTCCGCGCCCACCTGGTAGGAGCTTGCGTCCACCGTGGGGAAAAGCTGCTGGTTCTCCGCCCAAAAAACCTCGTTCCCCGGAAAATTGATACGGGCATAGGCCCCATCCGAGATTTCGGTCCTGTTGACGCCGATGGAACCTATGTACTCGACATTGGTAAACACCTTTTCGCCCGTCCCGGCAACGCTGCCCTCAACCGGACGGAAAGGAAGGCTTTTGGACTTGTCCCCGGAAAAAATCATCGTGCCGTCTCCGTTACGGGCGTTCGCTATCTCCACCAGTTGGTTCAGAAGCTGGTTCACTTCCTGGCCCATGATGGCAAGCTGGTCCTTCGTGTAAGTCCCGTTCGATCCCTGCACGGCAAGCTCCCGCACGCGCTGCAGCACGTCCACCGCCTCCCCCACGCGGCCCTCGGTTATGCGGTGGTTGTCCTGCGCGTAGGCAACGTTCTGCGAAAACCGCCCAAGGCGCTGCATAAGCGAGGCATAGCGAGTCGAATGCGCCGCGGCCGCGGGATCGTCGCGCAAATTCAGGACACGGGTCTGGGCCGCCATTTTGTTGGACACGCTGTTCATATCGTGTTCGCGGCCCCGCATATAATACTGCATATCGTTATTCGGCAGATTCGTGCTGATGCGTTTCATCGTTTACACCCCCAAACGGTTGATGATCGTATCGATCATCTTGGTAAATTCCGTAATAAAATGAGCCACGGCGGAATAGCCGTGCTGGTATTTAATCAAGTTGCCGATTTCCTCATCGATATTGACCCCGGAAAGCGCCTCCCGCCTGTCGCGCAGGTCTTTCATGATTGCCTCCTGGGTCTTCAGCTCTATGTCGGCCTGCTCCCCCTTCAAGCCGATAAAGGCCACGGTATCGGCAAAGTAATTGTCGAAAGTCGTGGTTTTGCCTATCATCACCGGATGGTTGCGCAGGGAGGCCACAGCCAGCGCCGCCGAACCGTCCCCCGGAAGCCCCGGTCGGCCCGCCTCGCCGAAAGATGCGGCAATGGAAGCAGGCTCCCGCTGGAGCTGCTCGTTTACCCGCACCCAGGCGCTCGGGTGCGCAAGGGGCGCGACAGCATAGCCCGCGTCCCCGCCCTCAAGGGCGTACACCGCGTCCGGGACATCCCAGCTATACGCCGCCTCCGGCCCGGAACCACGAAGTACCCCCGCGTAGCCCGCAAGGAACTGGCCGGAGTCCTCCACATGGCGTATAACGAAATCAGGGAAAGCCGGATCCCTTGAAGGAACCCCCTTCAGGCTCAACCTGCCGTTCCTGTCCAGCCGCGCCGCCACATCCGCGCCGGAGTGGTTTATCCTGTCCACCACGTCCTTCACCGTATCCGAAGGATAGTAGGGGACGCGCAGCTCCCCCCTGGGACCCGCAAAAACCATCTCCCCGTCAAGGCCGATATGCTCCTGGGGATCCATCCTGTTCGCCCCGGCAATCCTGAAAACGTAGGAGGAATCGTACTCCCCGTCCCCGTCTCGGTCGTAATTGCCCATCAGGTTGGCAACAGCCGGATACTCGACAAAAAACGGATTGCCCCGCCTCTGGTTCAAGCCCCAGGCCGAGGAGTGTATCTCGTTGACCAAGTCCATAAAGTTGACCGTCATATTGTCCAGGTTCTGGATCTCCCGCCGCACATCGACATCGCGCAGCTCCAGAAGACCAGCCAGCCTGCCGCCCTGGGGCCGCACGTCCTCATCCCCCACGCGCCAGAAAACCCGCACATAGCCCTCGTTCCCCGGATCGCCCGCAACGCCCAGGGGCCGGAACTCGCCCCCCTGCACCAAATGGAAACCCGCAGTGTGAACCATAAACTCATCGCGGTCGCGCTCGGTGGCGGTAATATTAATCAAGCCCGAAAGCTTCTCCACAAGCAAGTCGCGCCTGTCCATCAAATCGTTCGGATTGTCCCCCTGGGCCTTGACCTTCAGAATCTCGACATTCAGCGCGGCAATATCCCCCGCAAGGGTATTGATCTCGCCCACAGTGACCTTCACATCTTCCTCAATCATATCGCGCACCCGGGAAAGCCCCCGGAAACGCTCGTGAACCGCGTCAACAAAAGTATTGCCCCGCTCCAGAACCACCGCCCGGCTCGCCATCTCCGCAGGATGCAAGGAAAGCTCCTGCCACGAGTCCCAGAACTGGTCAAGGGACCCGCGCAAGGAAACATCCGCCACCTCGTTGTAAACCTTTTCCAGCATATCCACATAGCGGTCCCGCGCGCCCCAGTAACCCTGGAGGTGGGCCTGCCCCACAATCCTCCGATCCAAAAGCGCGTCACGCACGCGCTCGATACGCGCCACATCCGTCCCCTGCCCCACCTGCCCCGGCCTCTCCTCGCGGGAAAGCCCCGGCACATACAGCGGATCAGTCGGCTTCAGTTCCACCCTCTGCCTGGAGTAGCCCTCAGTCGAAGCATTAGA
Organism: Spirochaetia bacterium; assembly: GCA_031270615.1. Taxonomy (GTDB): domain Bacteria; phylum Spirochaetota; class Spirochaetia; order DTKZ01; family DTKZ01; genus JAISAF01. Next base: position 1,118 of record JAISXE010000304.1, on the reverse strand, counting down.
AAGGTTATGCCCCACAGTCTGCAAACCCTGCGTATGGGCCACAAGCCCCCGCTTGCCAAGCTCTATCCCCGAAAAAGTCGATTGCATATATGCCCCCCGCCTACAAGCTGCGGCTGACCATCATGGGCCGGCCGGAATCCACAAGCCCGCCCTCCCGCGTATAAATCCTGGTCTTCCGCTCAGGAAAAACCTCCTCCAAAATCCTATCCATCGCGCTCACCGCGGAGCTGATATACGCATCCAGCCCCCCCGTCAGGCACCTCACCCTCTCAACCGCCACGCGCACCCTCCTGTGCAGCCCCTCAAGCTCCTCCCGCTCGCCCGCAGGAACACGCGCCAGCACCTCCCGAAAACCCTCCTCAGGCCCCGCCTGGCAGGACACCCGAATCTTCCGGTACACAGCCGCCCGCATCTGGTCCGTCTGCGACACCTTCCCGCCCACAGCCCCCAGCTCCCGCAGCCTCCCCTCCAAACCGTCCCAGTCCCTCCCCACCACCGAGCGGCGCAGCCCGTCCTCCAGCGCGGAAAGCGCCTCCAGAGTCTCGGCCTCCTCCCGCATCAAATGTCCCAGCAAGCGCAGATCATGCGAAGCAATACTCATACCTGCATTATCGGTAAAAACCCCGCGCGGATTAATCGGGAATCAGGAGAGGTGGTAAGGTGTGGTTTTTTGGGCGCGTTCCAGCCGAAGGCGGGAACCCAGGTCGCATGGGCGCGTTCCCGCCGAAGGCGGGAACCGGGCTTTCCGCTGCAACTCCTCGCGCTGCCGCGCTGCGGGGTTTCCGCTGCAATCCCTCGCGCGGAAGAACAAGAAAAACCACCGGCCACGAGCCTGAATAACCGCACGAAGATAACCACAGATACTTTATGATATTTTGTAAAAGGGGTAACTTGTATCCGACGGGATATAGGGGCCGGCGTCGATTGTTCCGTGTTGGGAGGGAACGGCCAGGGTTGATTTGGAAGGCATGGTCCATACCCCGGAGCTTGCTCCGGTAAGTCCATCGGTTTGCGTAAAAAGGTTCGTGTCTGAAAGTGATCGGGGTATGAACCATGCCATAAAATCTAATTCTTTGCCAAACGAAGATACCTCGGAGCTTGCTCCGAGGTTCTTCATT
>JAISXE010000300.1 GCA_031270615.1 Spirochaetia bacterium | reverse complement strand
CCCCGCCCCGGCGGTGCCGGGGGCGGGCCCCGCGGCTGGGGCGGGGGGGCGGGGCCGGGGCGGGGGGGCGCCCCCCGGGCGGGGGCGGGGCGGGTCGAGTTTTTTTTGCCGCTGGGTTTGTGCCTGGAGGGGAAGGTGTACCGCAGGGGGAGGATGCATCCGGCTACTACGGGGGACGAGCTGGAGATACAGGCTTCGGAGGAGGCTGGTTTTAATGCGCGTTACAGGGATGTTTTTCTTTTGGCGCGGGTGATTGACGATTTGGAGGGGCTTTCGCCGGTGACGCCGGCGATGGTGGAGGAGCTGTACGAGGCGGATTTTTTGTATCTTCAGCTTTTGTACAGGGAGGCTAACGGCGAGGCCGACGGGGGCGCGCTGGCTGTGTGCCCGGTTTGCGGGCAGGGGGTTCCTGTGGGGCTTCCCCGGCTGTACGAGAGCATGGAGGTTTATAAGAAACCGGGGGGCGGGGCGTGAGGAAGAATGTGCTTCGGGGCTATGTGGGTCTTGATTTGCATAGCGCGCTGATGCGTATCCAGGGCGATTTTCCGGGGCTGGGGGATGGCGATGTGGATGTCACTTACCGGGAATCCCCGCTTCCGCGTTTCAGCGTTCTTTCCTGTAGCTTTGCGGATGCTTCCCGCAGGGGGCTGCGTATTGAGGCGGCTTCGCCGAATCCTATCCGGCATTTGCCTTCGAACTACCAGGGGAATTCTTTTTTGCGGGGTTTTTTGATGGTTTTCCAGCATGTCATGAACCGGACTTCCTTGAGGCTGGACAACCTGCATTCGTATTTCAGGCCGATGGAATGTCCTGATTCGTTTCTTCCGGTGCTGGCGGACTGGCTGGGGCTGGGCGGGGAGGCTTTTGGCAGCGGGGAGGAGCTGCGCCGCTTTTTGCGTTGCGCGATTCCGCTTTTCCGTTTCCGGGGGACGGCGCTGGGGATGAGGGTCCGGCTTGGGCTTGCCTGCGGGGTGCTGCCGCGTATTGTTGAGGGGGAGCTGCCGCACCGCGCTTTGGTTATTTCTGACGGGAATCTGGCTGAGGCCAGCGTTTTTGAGGCGCAGGGCGCGGGGGGCGTTTTTACTGTGTACTTTCCGGTTCCCCGCGAGCGTTTTGCGGAGGACCTGGTGCGGCGGCTGGCGCTTATTGCGCAGCGGGAGAAGCCTGCTTTTTTGAAGTGCTATATCGGGTTCGCGCGGCCGCCAAAGAGGGGAAGAAAAACGACGACGATTGGCGAGGAGACTTTTTTGGATGCGGAAGGAGGGTTTTTTATATGAATCGGGAGGTTCCTGCCCGGACTTTTATGCGGGCGAACTTTTTTCCGGGGCTTCAGGCGGGGCCGGCTTACTGGAACTCCATAGAGGATTACCGTTTTGCGAAGGAGGGGCTGTACAACCGGCTGTTCCACGGTTTCGGGGTGGTGCCGGGCTACTTGGATTCCTTGCAGGTCCAGGCGGAAAAAACCAGGGGGGGGCTTTTGACGCTTCTGGTGTCCCCGGGGCTGGCTATCGACGGGGAGGGGAGGCCTTTGTTCCTTTACGAGCCCCAGGCCCTGGTGCTGGATTTGAAGAAATTCAAGCCGCCCTGCCTTGTGTATCTTCTTATCCGCTACGAGGAGAAATTCGAGGAGTTTTTCCGCAATGCGGAGAATCCCGACCTTGAGGGCTACCGCAAACGGCTGGAGACGGCGAGGTTGTCCGTTGCGGGCGAGATCCGCGAGCCGGATTTGGAGCTGGAGCTTGCCCGCATCCGGCTTGAGGAGGACGGGGAGGGGCTTATAGGGGAGATTGGCAACACCGGGGATTTCTGCGATCCCGGCCCCAACAGGCTTGATTACCGTTTCGTGCCGTGGGCCGGCCGCGTGAAACGCGGGGTGTCTGTTTATTTGGCGCGGTTCCTTGCGGAGCTTCTGGAGCAGAGCCGCAGCCTGGGCGCGTCTGGCAGCGAGGCGCTTCCTCTTGCGTCGTTGCGCGGGATGCAGACGACGGCCCTGACCGCGAAGATGATTGTCCAAAGCTGCGGTATTTTTTTTGATGATATTGTCCACCTCCTCCGGCCCCTGTTCGACCTGGACCACCACATTCTTTTTGAGATCGCGGAGTACGAGCGCGGCCACGAGGAGGGCGGGCGGCAGTGGACGACGAAGAACAGCTACGAGGCTGCGCGCGCCGCCATGTACGATTTCGGCGAGCGGCTGAAGAGCTACTCGGGCAGCTACGAGGAAGTCCACTGGCTTTTGAAGGCCCACGAGGCGGTGATACGGGGCCTGCGGCAGGTTCTTATCACGAAAGAGGTTTCCGGGGAGGATATACGGTATTTGAGCTACTCCATGCCCCATATCCTCCTTTTTGGGGAGGAGCGTTACACCTTGGTTGATTCGGTGGATTTGGGTTCGTCGGAATCGGTGGAGGCCCACCAGGTGGCTTTCCGGGAGGCCGCGCACCCGAGCACGGCGACCGAGGCGTTTTTTTACCCTGACGGGACCCTGGTCCGCGATACGGTGAGACGCTGGGTCGGCGGGGCGATGAGTCTGCGCCTGCGCAACCTTGTCAGGGGCCGCCGTCTGCTTTTGATCCGGCGCACGGATATTTACCGGGGGAATTATTCGATTGAGGTGAGCCTGGACGGGAAGCCTTTGCGCGTTTTGTCCGTGGACGGCTCCGACACGAAGCGGCGGTGGCGGAATCTTTTTGTGGCTTTTGACGAGGCGGATGTCGGGGCGAGTTCCTGCGAGGTGGGGTTTTCGATAGGCGGGAAGGGCCGCGACAATTCGGGGTCCCTGTGGGCCTACCAGGTTTTGTAGGGGGGCGGGAAATGGGGTTCAAATACTGCAAGGAAGGGCACTTGATGGATCCTTCGTGGAGGTGCTGCCCCGTGTGCCTTGCGCCGCTTCGCGGCTGGCTGGTGCGTATGGGGGAGGGGGACAGGCCGGGGGCGGTGTACCCGGTCCACGAGGGCAAGTCCTTTATCGGGAGCGGGGCGGATAGCGAGATCCGCGTCTGCGGCGGGGGCCTCGCGCGACTGCACGCCTATCTTGCGGTCGGGGATCTCTGCACGATTGTCGATTTGGGGAACGGCCCGGCAATGACGGTGAACAGGGTCGAGGCGGTGAAGTCCGGCTTGATTGACGGGGATGTCATCGGGCTGGGGGACTCGGTGTTCAGGATAAAATTGTTGTAGGTGGGGGGTTTTATGAAATGGCGTGGACTGTGGGTGTCCGTGGTTTTGCTGCTTGTTGTTTCGGGTTTCGCCGCGGCGCAGGAGGGCAGGGCGAGGCTGGGCGTGCGGCTGGACCAGGTCATTTCCCGGGACTTTCCCGAAATGACGGTGTACGCCGCGGTTGAGGACGAGAAGGGCGAGGCGGTGGCCGGGCTTGCGCCGGGGCTTTTCCGCTTCCGCATTGACTCCCTCGAGGAGGGGGGGGACTTGGAGATAGTCCCTTTTTCCCTGCGGGGGGAGCCGGTGGATTATTCGCTTTTGTTTTCCGCGGGGGGCATCATGGAAGGCGAGCCGCTTGAGTTCCAAAAGGCGGCCATCCTCCAGTTTATCGATGGCCTGCGCGAGGAGGACACGCTGTCCCTTTACACGGTGGGGGAGGAGGCCGCCGTGCTTTTTGAGGGGCGCAAAAAGGCCGACGCGGACAGCGCGCTGGTGAGCAAGGCCCCGGTGAACCCTGGCCAGCCCCGGCTGTACGACAGCCTGATAAGCGTCATGCGCAATGCGGCGCGGCGGCAGACCAGGCGCAAGGCGGTTATTCTGGTTTCTGACGGGCGCGACCAGGGCAGCCGCTTTACCAAGGAGCAGCTTGCCGCCGTGCTTGCCGAGTCGGAAATCCCCGTGTACGCCGTGGGTATACGGGTTTTGGGCACCCAGAGCCTTTCGGTGCTGAACGAAATCGCCGATTCCACGGGAGGGGCCTACCTGTACGCGCGGAACCTGAAAGACATTCCCGCCAGCCTGAAAAGCATTTACCGGAAAATTACCCGCTGCTATGTTATTTCGCTGGAGGCGGAGAGCCTCCGCGCGGACGGACTTCCCCACACGCTGGAGCTGGGCATCGACGACGGGGAGGCTTCGGGCAGGGGGGCGAAGACTTTTGTCGCGGTGAAAAACCCCCTGCCGCCCTGGGTGAAATGGGTTGCCGCGGGCCTGGCCTTTTTGTGTGCCGCCGCCGCAGTTGTACTACATATTGTAATACGCATCGGCAGGCGCAGGCGCATGGGGATAACCCGCCGCCGCTGCCCGGCTTGCAAACGTCGGATGAAGGATTCCTGGGACGAGTGCCCCTTCTGCAAGTACCTGCCGCCGAAGAAGCGCGGGGAGAAAAAGGAGAAAAAGGAACAGAAGGAGAAAAAGGCATGAAGGCGTTTTCGTTTCCGGGCGTGTATGTGGAAGACCAGAGCTACGCTTTAAGCCCCCTGCGCATGGACAGAGACTGCCTTGCGGGTTTTGTCGGCATTGCCGAGCGCGGCCCCCTGCACAGGCCAATCCTGGTTGACAGTTTTGACGCTTACGGCGGCGTTTTCGGGGGTTTCGACACGGCGGGGGTTCTGCCGCTTTCGGTGTACAGTTTTTTCAAATGCGGGGGGAGCCGCTGCCTTGTCGTGCGGGTGGCAAACGAGAAGGCGGCAAGGCCCGCGCGGCTTTCCCTGAAGTGCGAGGGCGGGGGCTTTATCCGGTTTACGGCGAAAAGCGTGGGGGCCTGGGCAAACCATATCCGCGCGCGGGTCTGGCACGAGAGGGGCGCGGGGAAGGATTTTTCGCTGCGGCTTTCCTGCAAGAAAAGGAGCGAGACTTATTTGCGGCTTTCGCTGGATCCGAAGTCCGAGCGCTACTATTTGTCCCACATCAACGGCCGCTCCGCCTTGTGCGGGGTGGAGGGGGAGAAGCCTAAGGGGCCTCCCCGCGAGTGTTTTGCCGCGGGGGCGGAGGGCGGCGCGGACGGGATCGCGGATATGTCGGCTGGGGATTTTATCGGCGCTTACGGGGGGCCGGGGAGCTTTCGGGGCATCGGCGCGTTTGAGGGCAGGGACGACCTCGATCTTGTGGCGGCCCCCGACTTGATGTGGCTGCTCCTCGCGCCGGGGAAGAGCCGGGGGGAAAGGGAGGAGGATGTTTTTTCCGCGCAGGCTGCGCTGGTGGGCCAGGCGGGGAGCTTCCCCGGCCGCTTTGCCGTGCTGGACTCGCCGGGGCACCTGGAGGCATGGCAGGCCGCCGCGTGGGCGCGGAGGTTCGATTCGCCTTCGGCGGCCCTCTACTACCCGGCGGTGGAGGTGCTGGACCCGCTTGACGCTGTTGGCTCGAAGACCCTGCGCATTCCCCCTTCGGGGGCAGTGTGCGGCTGCATCGCGGCCCAGGACGCGCGGCGGGGCATTTTCCACGCGCCGGCGAACCTGACGCTGTGCGGCGCGGCGGCGGTGGCGAGCAGGCCTGACGCGGGGGAGGAGGAATTCCTGTATTCCTCGGGGGTGAATGTTTTGAAGTATTTTCCGGGCCGGGGCGTGAAGATATGGGGCTGCCGCACGCTTTCCTCCGACCCGGCCTGGAGGCACATCAATGTGCGGCGCACTTTTAGCTGTATTTCGCGGAGTTTGAGGAAGGGGACCCAGTGGGCCGTTTTTGAGCCGAACACCGTGGATCTGCGTAAGCGCCTGGTGCGCCAGGTGTCGGGGTTCCTGCTTGGTTTGTGGGCCGAAGGCTGCCTTGCGGGCGCCACGCCCGGCGAGGCGTTTTTCGTGCGCTGCGACGAGGAGCTGAATCCGCCGGAGAACGCGGAGAAGGGCATCCTGGCTTTCGAGGCGGGCGTGGCGATTACCCGGCCGTGTGAGTTTTTCAGGGTCCGCAGGGGGGCGGGGTAGGAGGGCGGCAGCGGGTACCCTGAGGAATAGAAGCACTGCCAGCAAGTTAAGAAAAAGATATGGCAAGACCGAGGAATTGGAGCGGAAAGCCCGGCTGGTCGTGGGTTTGTTTCCGCCTAGCGGCTACAAAAAAAAAGTCAACAAGTTAAGGCCAAAAGTCAGCCCGTGGGGCGCGAGGGATTGAAGCGGAAATCCTTTTTGCCGCCCGGCGGCAAAAAGATTGAAGCGGAAAGCCCGGTTTTTGGCGCTCCCGCGCCAAAAAGGCGCAAAAATTCCAAAGCGGAGTGGAATTATAAATGGGTTTTGGGAAAGGCCCAGTGGGAATGGAACGGGAAAAAAAATCGTGAAGGAGGCTGAGGATGGCTGATGAGGCGAGGCTTACGCCGTACCTGTTTACGGTGGAGATCGACGGGATCGAGACGGCAAGGTTCCAGAAGTGCGAGGGGCTGGAGGCGGAGACGTATGTGTACGAGATCGAGGAGGGGGGCTTGAATACCGCGACGCGCAAGTTTTACGGGCGGACGCGCTGCCCGAATCTGGTGCTGGAGAAGGGTTTGAGCGAGAACGGGGCGCTGTTCGACTGGTACCGGCAGACAGTGCTGGAGGACAGGAAGGTCGAGAGGAAGAACGGGTCGGTGATTCTGAAGGACGCGCGGAACAACGAGGTGAAGCGCTGGAATTTTTTTCGGGCGCTTCCCTGCCGCTGGGTGGGGCCGCGCCTTGAGGCGTCGATGGGGGCGGAGTTCGCCCTGGAGCGGATCGAGATTGCCCACGAGGGGCTTGTGGTGGACGCCGGGTAGGCGGCGCTTGGGGTTTTTCGGAAGTCGGGATTTTTTGTGAGGAGGGTGTATGGCGCTTGAGAAGGCAGTTATTTCTAACCTCGATACCGGCGAGGATATTCCGGTTCTGTTTAATCCGAGGGAGTATGTGCTGGAGAAGAAGACTCCCTGGACGGAGATGGGCGTGTTCGGCCTGGATTCCCCGCCGGTGCAGTTTACCTCGGGGGAGAGGAAGAGGCTTATCATGGAGCTTTTTTTTGACACTTCGGAGGAGAAGGCCGATGTGCGCGGGTACACGGGAAAGATCGAGGGCCTGATGCTGGTGAACGCCCAGGAGCACCGCCCGCCGCTTTTGCGTTTTTGCTGGGGGACTTTGAGTTTCGACTGCGTGCTGGAGGACCTGGTTCAGCGTTACACGCTATTCCGGGCGGACGGCACGCCGCTGCGGGCGATTCTGAAGGCGGTGTTCAAGGAATACTCGACGGCGGCGGCACAACTGTCCCGGACCAGGCGCGAGTCCGCCGACCATACGAAGAGGCTGGCGCTGAGGGAAGGGGAGAGCCTTGCGTCCCTGGCGGCGCGGGAATACCGGGATCCCGCGAAGTGGCGCATCATCGCGCAGGCAAACGGTATCGATGATCCGGAAAATATCGCGGCGGGGACTTTGGTCGAGCTGCCGCCGCTGTACTGAAAAAGGAAGGAGGCTGTGATGAGCGAGAATACCCGTCTTACTCCCGTGTGGATTGTCTATGCCGACGGCAGGCGCCTTGATACCGAGCATGAGGGGGCGCTGCGCCGCATTGCCGTGAGCGACCGGCTTTCGGGCGTGGGCGTTTTTTCGCTGGTGTTCCAAAGCCCGGAGCTTTCCGTGCGCGAGCGGGGGTTTCTGGGCCTGGGGAGCCGCGTGGAGATACATCTTGGCTACAAGGACGCCGTGGAGAAGGTGTTCGAGGGCGATGTCACGGGTTTCAGGACAAGCCTGTCCGGCCAGGGGCCGGACAGGCTTGAGGTGCGGGGCGCGGGGGATCTGCACCGGCTGCACCACGGGAAGCATTGCCGCAGTTTCGGGAGGAAGAGCGCGGCGCAGGTGATCCGGGCTTTGGCGGAGATACATTCCCTGCGGGCGCAGGTCGAGGATTTCGGCGCGGTGAGGGAGTTTTCCGCTGCCCGGGACCAGACCGACCTGGAGCTTGTGCTGAGGCTGGCGGCGCTGTACGGGAAGGAGGTGTACGCCGCCGGGGGGACGCTGTACGCGGCTTCGGAGATTAGCCCGAGGGCGGACCAGATCGTCTACGAGTGGGGCAAGAGCCTGGCGGATTTTGAGGCGGAGGAGAACATCCTGGGGCTTGTGCCGGGGTACACCGCCTGCGGCTGGGACTGGGAAAAAAACGAGGGTTTTTCCGCCCGGGCGCGGCCCCTTGATATGCCCCTGCGCGTCGGCGGGGATTCGCACTGGAGCAGCCTTGTGCGGGCGGACCTTTCCGCCTGGGAGGGGCTGTGCGCCGATTCGCGCTACCTTGACGCGGAGGACGCGCGGGCCTCGGCGGCGGCCCTTTTGCAGAAGAATTCCTTCCGTTTTGGCCGCGGCCGGGGAAGCGGGGAGGGCAACTGCAGGCTGAGGCCGGGCATGAGGGTGACGATCAAGGCGGCGGGCGAGGCCTTCAGCGGCGAGTATGTCGCGGACAGCGTGTGCCACAGGTTTGACTGCTCCTGCGGCTACAGGACGGATTTTACCTTGAAGAGGAATATGTCCCCATGCTGATACACGCGATCCTTCCCCGCTCGCGGGCGAACGGCCCGGGGGAGCGCTTTGTCGTGTGGACGCAGGGCTGCTCCCGGGGCTGCGCGGGCTGCTTTAACCGGGGGACGCACGGAAAGGCCCCTCCGGGGAGGGCGTTGTCCGTGGGGGAGATTGTCCGCCGGATTCCCCTGGGGGAGGTGGGGGGCATAAGCGTGTCCGGCGGGGAGCCTTTCGAGCAGCCAGGGGAACTTTTCAGGCTTCTGGCCGCGGCGCGGGAACTGGATCTGCACACCCTGGTGTATTCGGGTTTCGCCTACGAAGAACTGCGGAAGACTTTCCGCGAAATCCTGGGCGAGATCGATATTCTGATTGACGGCCCCTATGTCCGGGACATACCCCCGGCAAATCCCTGGGCGGGTTCCGGCAACCAGAGGATCCTCTGCCTGGAGGCAGGGGAGCTTGTCGCGTGGGAAAGCGTTTTCCCGCGCAGGCAGCCCGAAGCGGAGATATTCATCGATGCGGGCGGGAATGTAACGGAAACGGGCTTATTCCAATTTTTGGGGGATACAGGAATTTAAGCACGGACCAATGTCAACAAGTTAAGAAAAAGATGTGCGCCTTTTTGGCGCTCCCGCGCCAAAAACCCGGGTTGCATGGGCGAGCAGTATTTTTGTATCCGCGTAAGCGGGCACAAAAATACGACCAGCCGGGCTTTGCGCTCCAAGTCCTCGGATTTGCCGCCGCAAATCCTGTGGGCTTTCCGCTGCAATCCAGGACGCATGGGCGAGCAGCAATTCTGTCTTCAGAATTGCGACCAGCCCCTGGCGCCCCACGGGCTGACCTATGCCTTAACGTGTTGGCATTGGCCTGTGTGGTCTGTGGTTGGATTCGATATTTTTGAAAACGCGAGGCCCGGCCTAAAAGAATGGGTTGCGCAAGGAGGAAGGAAAATGGACGAGAACAATTCGGCTCAGGCAATAGAGACTTTGATCAGGGCGCGCTACCCGCTTATCTATGTCGTGTCCTTTGAGGAAGGCCGGGTAGGCCGCAGCCTGAAACTGATCACCGCCGCGCGGAACAAGCAGCTCGCGGCCTGGACCGTCACGCAGGGGCTTGCGCTGCCGGACGGCTCGTTTATCGCGGAACTGAAAGACCCCATCAAGGTTCTTGACCATATCCTGCAAAGCGCGGCTAACGGGGTGTTTGTCCTGCACGATTACCACCACTATGTCGGCGATCCCGTTGTCGTGCGGAAGCTGCGGGACGCCTCCCATGCCTTAAAAACGACGCGCAAGAATATCATTTTTCTGTCGCCGGTGCTCAAGGTGCCGGTGGAACTGGAGAAGGAAATCGCCGTTATCGATTACGGGCTGCCGGACAAGCAGGAGATCGCGGACATTATCGAGAAAATACGCGGCAGCCTTGAAAACCCCGGTCCGGTGTGCGGGCGCGAGGAGCAGGACAAAATCGCGGAGACGGCCCTGGGGCTGACGGCGGAGGAGGCGGAAAACGTTTTCGCGAAGAGCCTTGTCAGGAAGGGGGTTTTCGATGCCTCGGTGATCCTGAGCGAGAAGGAGCAGATCATCCGCAAGTCGGGGGTGCTGGAATACTGCCGCGTGAGCGAGAGCATCCGGGAGGTGGGCGGCCTGGACGAGCTGAAAAAATGGCTGGCGAAACGGGGCAAGGCTTTTACCCCAAAGGCCCGGGAATTCGGCCTGCCCGAACCGAGGGGCATACTGCTTTTGGGCATTCCGGGCTGCGGGAAAAGCCTGAGCGCGAAGGCCATCGCCGGGCTGTGGCGCCTGCCCCTCCTGAAGCTGGACGTGGGCAAGGTGTTTTCCAGCTTTGTCGGCTCAAGCGAGGAAAACGTGCGCCGCGCCGTCAGGACGGCGGAATCCATCGCCCCCGCCATCCTGTGGCTTGACGAAATGGAGAAGGGTTTTTCCGGCCTGGGTTCCTCCGGCATGACGGACGGGGGGACAACGGCGCGGGTGTTCGGCACCTTCCTGACCTGGCTGCAGGAAAAGACGACGCCTGTTTTTGTTGTCGCCACAAGCAACAATGTCAGCCAGCTTCCGCCGGAACTCCTGCGCAAGGGGCGCTTTGACGAAATCTTCTATGTCGATCTCCCCTCAAAGGAGGAACGGGAGGAGATATTCCGCATCCATTTGGAAAAACGCGGGCGGGACGCGGGAGGCTTCGACCTGTGCGCGGCGGCGGCGAAGACCCCAGGCTTTTCGGGTTCGGAAATCGAGGAGGTAGTCGTTTCCGCCCTCTATGACGCCTTCGACCAGGGCGGCGAGATCGCGCAGCGGCACCTTATGGCGGCGGCGCAGGCCATCATCCCCCTTTCGCAGACAATGGAAGAGCAGGTCCGGGCCATCCGCGAATGGGCAAAACTCCGCGCCCGCCGCGCAAGCTCCATCCGCTGGGAGGAGGAATCCGCCCCGGTGAGGCGGCTTGAGATGTAGGGGAATGGGGGTAATGAGGTAATGAGGAATGAGGAATGTCGCTGATAACTTCGGCAGGGGTTTTGTGGCTGGCTATCGCTTTGGCAAATAGATAATCATAAAAACACAGGAAGATGATTTCTCTTTCACCATCCCCTGTGTGGAGTTCGATGTTTTATGTCCTGGCGGCTAAGCCTCTTCGTCCTCTACAGGCTTGTCGCCGCTTTTCCCGATAAAAAAGATTAGTATAATGCCTACGATGCATACGCCGATAAACGTGCTGTACGTGCTGGTATAGCCGCTGGTGGTCACTGCCATGCCCATCAACACAAAAGCAAAGCTGCGCACGATGGCGCACAAAGGCATGATGAACCGGTTTGCCTCCAGGTAATCCCCGCGACCATATACAGTGCCGATCATGGAGGGGACCAAATTCCCGATGCCTCCGATACCGATACCCACTACACCAATGGCGGCCATGGTGATGAAACCCGTCCTCTCTACTATCAACAGCGCCAAAGCTAAAATGTACCAAAAACCATAGATGATCCCAGTCTTACGGGTACCCAGTTTCTGATCCAGCCAACCCCATATATAGCTGCCGACAATGCCAAAAATTGAAGTAATTGCGAGC
>JAISXE010000290.1 GCA_031270615.1 Spirochaetia bacterium | reverse complement strand
GCGAAATTGACCGGCGCAATCGCCGGGAAAGGCGGCAATATCGTCTCCTTTGTTTCAGGCGAGGGGGACGACCTTTCCCGCCGCAGGGCAACCCTTAAAATAACCGGGATAAGCAAAGCCGATGTGGAGGCCGCCGCGAAAACCGTGGAAGGCGCCGTAATTGAGGATATACGGGAATAGCAGGCCGCAGGGTCTGACAGACTGCGGGTCTGACGAATCTTTGGTTTGGCGCGCCCCGGGAGCGTAACTAAGCGAAGGATAAGAAAAGTGATAAAAAAAATAAAATCCCTGATACAGCGTTATATTTTTTCCGACCGCCTCTCCCTGGACGCGAAAATGTTGAACATGATATGTTCGGTGGGAATGGCAGCCGCCCTTGTGGCGACCATAACCCGGCTTATCATGAGGTCCAACCTGCCTTTGATCATCGTCATGCTGGGCATCACCCTGTCGGTGGCGGCGCTGATGTTTTTCTGCAACCGTTTTAAGCTGTACATCATCGGTCTTTGGTTTTTTCTGATTGCTTTCTGCTATGTTTTCCTTCCCCTGGCCCTCTTTTCCCTGGGCGGCGTCGCCAGCGGCATGGCGGCCTATTTTGTCTTGAGCATCGTCGTTATCTTCTTTCTGCTCCGGAGCACAAGCCGGGTCGTTTTTCTTGTTACCCATATCGCCTGGGTGATATGCTGCTACTGCCTCAGTTTCCGGTTTCCGAATCTGGTTCTCCCCCTGATGGGAATCGATCAATATCTGGATAATATCCAGTCATTTCTGGTCGCAGGCTTTTTTGTCGGGTTTGTGATTGTTTTTCAAAACCGCATCTATCTGGATGAAAAAGAAAAAGCCGACAGCGCGGGCAGGGAAATTCTGGATCAGGACCGGCTGCTCCACGCGGTAAATGAGGCGGCGCTGATCCTCCTGACGCCGGACGACAGTCATTTTCAGAATTCCCTGCAGACGGGGATGGAAATGATGGCCCACTGCGTCGATGTGGACCGGGTGCAGATATGGAAAAACAGCGTGGAGCAGGGGGTCCGTTTTTACGGCGAAATCTGCGAATGGGTAGAAGGGGCCTACCGGGAAACCGCGCTGGGGATGCTGCGCTTCAGCTACCGGGACAGCCTTCCCGATTGGGAGGAAAAACTGTCGAAGGGGGAAATTATCGGCGGCGCACTGCGGAACATGCCGGAACAAACCCGGGAGCGCCTTGCCCCCTACGGGATACAATCCATTCTGGTAATCCCCGTGTTTATGCAGAATGATTTTTGGGGCTTTGTGAGTTTTGACGACTGCCACAGGGAGCGGGATTTTTCACCGGGGGAAAAAAGCATTCTTAGGTCGGGGGCTTTGCTGATTGCCAACGCCCTGATGCGGAATGAAATGACCCAAAGCCTGGTCCAGGCCCGGGAACGGGCCCTTTCCGGCGCCAAGGCGAAAAGCGATTTTCTGGCGAACATGAGCCACGAGATCCGGACCCCCATGAACGCCATCATCGGCATGACCGCCATAGGAAAAACGGCCACCGATATTGAACGGAAAGATTACTGCCTTGAAAAAATCGATGACGCCTCCACCCACCTTTTGGGGGTCATTAACGATATTCTGGATATGTCCAAGATAGAGGCCAACAGGTTTGAGCTTTCCATCGCCGATTTTAATTTTGAAAAAATGCTCCGGAAGGTAAGCAACGTTATCAATTTCAGGATCGATGAAAAACACCAGAAATTTACCGTCCATATCGACAAAAAAATTCCCGCCGTCCTTTCGGGGGATGATCAGCGGCTCAGCCAGGTGATTACGAACCTGCTTTCCAACGCGGTAAAGTTTACCCCCGAATATGGTTCCATCCGCCTCGACGCCAAATTTATCGAGGAAAAAGCCCGGGTCTGTACCATTAAGGTCAGCGTCATCGATACCGGTATCGGCATTGAAAAGGGGCAGCAGGATCGGCTGTTTAAATCTTTTGAGCAGGCCGATTCGGGAATATCCCGTAAATTCGGCGGTACCGGGCTTGGTCTGGCTATTTCCAAACGGATCATTGACATGATGGACGGCAGGATTTGGGTGGAATCGGAACCCGGCAAAGGTTCCACCTTTGCCTTTGTCATACAGGCAAAGCGGGCGGCAAAAACCGAGGAAAACCTCCTCTCGCCTGCTATAAACTGGACCAACCTGCGGATTCTGGCAGTTGACGATGAGGCCGAGACGCGGTCCTATTTTAAGGATCTTGCCCAAAGGCTGGGCTTAAACTGCGACACGGCCGCGGGCGGCGAGGACGCCGTCGCCATGATAAACCGGAACGGCGGGTATGATATTTATTTTATCGACTGGAAAATGCCCGGCATGGATGGCGTGGAACTGACCCGGCACATCAAGGGGCACGATAAAAACAAGTCGGTGGTTATCATGATCTCCGCTGCCGAATGGACAAGCATAGAAAAGGCGGCAAAGGACGCGGGGGTGGACAAATTTCTGTCGAAGCCCCTGTTCCCCTCCGCAATTGCCGACATTATCAACGAATGCCTTGGGGCAAGTGATGTTGCGGCGGTAAAAGAATCGCTGCCCGAATCCGAATACGCAGGCGCCTTCGCCGGATACCGGATACTGCTGGCCGAGGATGTGGAAATAAACCGGGAGATAGTGCTTGCCCTGTTTGATCCCTACAAGCTCGATATCCGCTGCGCCGAAAACGGAATCGAGGCGGTCAAAATGTTCGACGACGATCCCGAGGGCTACAACATGATCTTCATGGACGTTCAGATGCCGGAGATGGACGGCTACGAGGCGACCCGCCGCATACGGGCAAGCAATCATCCCCAGGCAAAGCGTATACCCATCGTGGCCATGACGGCCAATGTGTTCCGCGAGGACATTGAAAAATGCCTGGAGGCGGGCATGAACGATCATGTGGGGAAGCCCCTGGACACCGGGGAGATCCTGTCCAAACTGCGGAAATTTCTTCAGCCCGATTCTTGCAAAAAATCCTGAAAAAAATTGCGTTTTACCCCCGAACGGTGGTTGCGGAAAAAGTTTTATGTTCCCTTAATACTCCGTAAGAGAAAAATATACGTTAAAAAATCTTTATATCCGGCCTTACCGCCGGGGTAGTCGGCGCGGTTCTCTCTCTCATAAATTCATTCATGCAAGATAGAGGAGGGCGGTTTGGGAAGCGCCGGCCTCCTGGACCCCGGAGGGTGAAACCGGGGCGGAGACGGAGGTGGAGATATTCGTCCCCCTTAGACCGGAGGGGCGGCTCCTCATCGGGCCGCTGGGCGCGGATTACCCTGAAGTGACGGTAAACTACCCGCTGGCCTGGGGAAGGAGTCCGCAGTTTGGGGAGATAAGCCCCCGGCCCCGGACTAAACTTGACCCACAAAATGATTCCGAACAGATGTTTTACAGCGGAAAACGACCACAAATAAGACAGAGAAACCAAGGCAACGCTGTACCGTTCGTGTTGGTTCGTGTGGTTTGTGAGGTTTCGGACTAAAGTCCGGTGGTTAAATTCGTGGTTAAATTTTTTTAGAATCTGTGGGTCAAGTTTAGCGCTTGCGGCGGGCTGGCAGGAACAGCCTGTGAATCCGTGGCGGGATAATGCGGGGCCGGGGCTATCCCACGCCGGCGAATGTGGGGGGACAGTGAGGATGGGAAAGAATTACGGCTTATATTGTCCCAATCACTTTGGCAATAGCTTGCTGTGCTTGTACTATTATTTCCGGATCGGTTGTACCTACAAGTCTTACAAACCGGGTAACAGAAACAGAACGGATTTGAAAGCAATCTATCGAAGAATTTTTAACCAAGCCGTTTTTCGCGGTTGGGTCTATCCGTATCATCCATGGGCAGTCTCGATAATGGTCTTTCCAAC
>JAISXE010000288.1 GCA_031270615.1 Spirochaetia bacterium | reverse complement strand
CACCCGGCAACAGGGCGAGAGGCCCCAAAACGGTTCTGTCGTATATAAAGGTGACAGGCCGAATACCAAAAGATGGGGAATTCCGATCAAAAAGCCTGTTTTCTTCTGCGTAAGGTGGGTTTCCAAACAACTCTTTTGTTGCTTTGCAAAGCCACTTTACAAAAGCGGGAATACCGGGTACTCTGTTTAAGATGCAACCAAGGATAGGTATGGGAGGAAATTACGGTATGGAAAGGTTTTTTGTTTTTATTCTCGTCGCGGCCGTTTTCGTGTTTGGCGGGTGCGAGAGTTCCCCGCAGGGCGCGGATGGCGCGGCGGAAGGCCTGTCCGCCGCCGAGGCTTCTGAAGACCAGGCCCCGTACACGGGGGACGGCGGCGCGGGCAAAAGCATAACGATTCTTCCGATCAACGGCAGGGGTCTGACGAAAGACCAAAATATTCTTCTTGAAACGATGCAGGGTGAATTCATGGCGAACTTTTCCAATTATTCGGCAATCGAGGTGTTTGACCGCATGAATCTCGAGGCAAATTACAAAGAGATTTACGCCGGCTGGTATGACGATAACTCGAAAGAGATGGATTTGGGAAAGCTTCCGCCCACCGACTATTTTATGAACGGCCGTGTTGCCAAAACCGAAACGGGCTACGCCCTTCAAATCCAGATTAGCAACACATCCGACAAGAGGCTGGCGGTCCCCTCGTATTCGGGAACCTGCACGTCCGCGGAACTGAATGATTTTACGGGTGCCAAACGGGCGTCCCGCGACCAGCTTGAAAAACTGCTCGGAAAACTGGGCAGTAAACTTACCGAGCAGGCAAAGACGGAACTTGACGCCGCCGCGACGCAGCAGGCTGTCGAAGCCCAGGTAGCCCTTTCCAAGGGGATCGAGGCCATGCGGAAGGGCACGATGGTGGAGGCGCAGTCGTACTTTATCCAGGCGCAGGCTGCCGACCCGCAGCTTGCGGAGGCGGCCAGCCGCGTGAACATCATGAGCAGGGATATAAGCTCCGGCGACATCGGCGAGAGCGCCCGCAACAGGCAGGCCTGGCATGACGACTGGGAGAAGCGCCTTGCCGAGTGCGAAAAGACCGTGATGGACTATATGAACAAGACGCCGTTTCCTGCGTATCTTGTGTATTCCACGGCCATTAAAGAGGAGGGCCAGGACTATAACCGCAAAACCATGAACTTAAGCTGCGGCGAGATTGCCCTGTATGTGGCAAGCGAGAGCTGGCCCGCGCCGGTGATGGGGGTGGTGGACGCGGTGTACGCCGGGCTGCGGGCGACCAAAATGGCCGAAGAATGGGGCTTCGGCTCCTGGCCGGGCCGCAGCGTGTCCAGGGGCTTTGCCCTTGGGGAAAGAATACCCAGCTACGAGATCGAGGTGCAGCTGCTGAACAACAAGGGGGAGGTTATCGCCAAACAGGGCGTCAGCCTCCGCGCGGGCTGGAGCACCGGTTTTGACGGCGGCAGGACGACTGCGCGCAAAAGCCAATCCTCCTCGGCGCTGCGTTTTAACAATGTTGACGTGAACAAAGTCTCCAACCCCCTGTCAATCAAAATCGCGAAGCTGAACGGCGCGGACGTGGAAAAAACCGCCAAGGCGAACAGCGTGAGCGTGATGACGGTTGACGAATACAAAAAGACCTCCGCGTACTTTGTCGCGAACAACTGCGAATTCAATGCCGGCGTGCTGACAAAATGCACAGGCGATGTGAGGGCGATAGGCGGCGTTCTGCCGGCGTGGTTTAACGGCCAGGCCGTTACGGGGATTGGCGATGAGATGTTCATATTCACCGGAACGCGGTATTTGGGCGGCAGCGAAACCACTGAGGAGATAGAATATAACCGCAGCCGTCGCAGCAGGATAGTGGTTCCCGACAGCGTTACGAGTATCGGGGCGGGGGCGTTTGCGAAGGAAAGGGTAGGTAATCCCCTGGCGGTTATCCCCCTTTATAATTTGTATCTCGGGGCCCAGGGGAAGCTCAACCTGTATGAGTACCCCGATGGTTTTTCCGTTTCGCTGCCCGCGAATGTCGGCCTTGCTATGCGCCCGGGGGTTATGGACTCCCTGGCCGATTCCTACAACGGAAACGGACGGAAGGCGGGAACCTACGCCTGGGACGGGGAAAGCTGGCGCTACAGCGCAAGGCGGTAAGGCTGTATGCAAAGACGCCACATAAAAAAGAAGGCGCTTTTCTCCATCATAGCCGTTATCGTAGCGGCCGGGTGCGCCAGCAGGGAAAAATCCGCTGAGATTCAGGACTTGATGACGCTTGACGAGGCGATACGGCAGGCCGCGTTTAGCATTGACGGGCGAATTCCGGCAAAGACGAAAATCGCGCTGCTGAACTTCGATTCCCCGGCAGATGATTTTTCCGAATATGTTATTGACGAGCTGACGGCGAACCTTGTGGACAGCGGGAAACTTACCGTTGTCGACAGGAAGGAAATCGATCTTATCCGCGATGAGTTTGAATTCCAGTTTTCCGGCGAGGTGAGCGATGATTCCATGCAGAAATTGGGGCGGGTGCTTGGCGCGGAGTTCATCGTGTCCGGCTCCCTGAAAAAGCTGGGTGATTTGTACCGCATTGTCATACGCGCGCTGAACGTCCAGAGCGCCGAGGTCGTGGTGCAGTACCGCGCGAATATCGCGGGGGACGATGTGGTGCGCGCCCTGCTTGCGGGCGGGAAAACCACCCGCTCCCCGGCCAGGGCGGAGGCAAAACCGGCAGGCCCCGCGCCGGCCCCGCAGCCGACAGTACCGGCAGGCCCCGCGCCGGACCCGCAGCCGGCAATACCGGCAAGCCCCGCGCAGGCCAAGACGGAATACAATCTGGGGGACAAAGGGCCTGGGGGAGGCATCGTGTTCTACGACAAGAAGGACACCGGCGAGGGCTGGCGGTATTTGGAGGCCGCGCCCGCTTCCAGCGAGTTTGTCGCGGGCCGGGCGGAGGCAATCCGAAGGAGCAAGGCGCTTGTCGTAAACGGGCGGCTCGATATTACGGGCTGGCGGCTGCCGACGCAGGAGGAGCTTAACCTGATGTACGAGCGCCTGCACAAGCAGGGGCTGGGCGGTTTTAACGGCAGCGGCCTTTTTTACAACAGCTATTACTGGTCCTCCACGAATGACGCCTACGGCTACTCGTGTTACCAGGATTTCAGCAGCGGCAGCCAGAGCAGCACCTGGGGATGGGCAGGGGCGGCAAATTTCCGGGTCCGCGTGGTCCGGCAGTTTTAGGGCAGGGGGAGGGCGCACACTGCCAACAAGTCAAGAAAAAGATCTGCGCCTTTTTGGCGCTCCCGCGCCAAAAAGGCGGGTTGCATGGCTGGTCGCAGGGGAACCGCCTTTGGCGGTTCCCCCCAAAATGTTGCGCTCTGGGGCTGCAAGCATGTTCCGCGTTGCGGGAGGCGTTTGGTTTGCAAGCGTCTTTTGGCGGCAAGGCGCAACATTTTGACCCCATCCGGCACGCGCAAATGGCTCCTGTAATCGCGGTGGCCGCGGTCGGCGGTGACAAAGACGCGCATTTGCCTTGCAAATGCGGTGGCGGCATACCCCGCGATTTTGCCCGGGCAAAATCGCGTCCGCCTGTGTGCGGGCGGGA
>JAISXE010000025.1 GCA_031270615.1 Spirochaetia bacterium | reverse complement strand
ATATAAAGGTGACAGGCCGACGGGAATTAAGAATTAGAAATTAGGAATGAGGAGTGGAGAGTGAGGCTGAATTGAAACGCTGCGAGGCGGGGGTGTTGCGGGGGCGGAAGCCCCCGCAGAGGGGGTAGCGCGGTACCGTGTACCGCGCTCAGGGGGAGACTTCCCCCGCAAAATGCAGCGAAAAACTAAGCGCAGCTCGGAAAAAGATGTGCGGAAAAATCAACCACTGACCCCACGGACGGGGCGGACAGGCACGGACGGACAAAACACTCCACTCCCAACTCCTCTTACTTTTGTGCCTTTTTTTTGGTAGACTGTGCCTATGACAAAATCACCGAAAGAAGAGGCTGTCGAGCGCGCGATTCTGGCCAGGCTGAAAAACAGCCCGCTCCGCGGCTTTGCGAAGCGCGTTTTGCAGGACGAGGAGGTCCATGCCTACCAGGAGTACGCCAACAGCGTCGCCATTCTGCGGCTGAAATACAACGACCACGGGCCCGTCCACATGCGCATGGTGGTGCTCAACGCCCTGACCCTCGCGAATTTGCTGCATGAGGCAGGGGTCCGCCTGAGCCTCGAAAAGGAGGAGCTTGGCAGCTACGACGATTCGCTTGCCGGGATTTTTTTAAGCGGCATGCTGCACGATATCGGCATGGGGGTGACCCGCATGAACCATGAAAACCTTGCCGTCCCCCTCGTCCTGCCCATCCTTGAGCGCTTTTTGAAAATCCGCTATCCAGACAATATCCGCAAGCAGGTCATGCTGCGCGCCTTGGTTGTCGAATGTATTACCGGCCACATGGGCCTGGTAAAAGTCAACAGCCTTGAGGCGGGCATCATCCTCATCGCCGACGGGACGGACATGGAAAAAGGCCGCGCGCGGATTCCCATGATACTGTCCCAGGACGCGGACGCGAAGGTTGGCGATATCCACCAATATTCCTCCGCCGCGATAGAAGACCTCGAAATTACCAGGGGGGCGGAAAAGCCGATAAAAATTTCCGTCAAAATGAAGTCGGATGTGGGGTTTTTCCAGGTGGAGGAGGTGCTTTTCCCGAAGATGAACATGAGTCCCATCAAGCCCTACGTCGAGTTGTACGCCTCCGTTATCGGCGGCCCGGTAAAAAAATACCTCTAGGCCAATCGCGCCCGCGCCCTGGCAAAGACAAAATTATGGCGCCACCCACCAATGTGCGTAGCGCCGCACATTCCCTCCGGCTTCTCCATTGCGGCTGTTGCTATTTCTTTCCGCACCAATACTATCGGCTGGAAGGCAACACGGAAGCGAACGCAAAAGCGCGTCTACTTGCTGAAAGGCGTTTATTCTGGTATCATTTTCCCGTGAAAAGGATTGTTTTCGCGCTGGGCTTATTTGTCTGCGCGGTATTTCCCGCTGTCCGGGCCTCGGCGCAGGACAGGCCGCCCAACACGGAATTTGTTGTCGCCTACTCCCCCACCGGGCTTGTCTTCAATCCGCTTAAATCCTATGCCTCCACGGAAGCCCAGATTTTTACCGCCATGTATGAGGGGCTTGTCGCCTACAGCCCTTCCTCGCTTGACCCGGTTCCCGCTGTTGCCAGGTCCTGGGACGTTTCCGCCGACGGGAAAACCTACACCTTCCGCCTGCGCGAGGACGCGCGCTACACAAACGGGGACACCCTCAGCGCCGAAGACTTCAGGGCAAGCTGGCTGAAATTCCTTGACCCGCAAAGCGAGGCCGAATATTCTTTCCTGTACGACATTATCCGGGGCGCGCGCGGCTACCGCACCGGCGCCAATCCCGATCCGGAATCGGTCGGCATAAAAGCGCTCTCGCCCTCGCTTCTTCAAGTCGTGCTGGAGGAGCCGGCGACGCATTTTTTGAAAATCCTGTGCCACCACAGCTTCCTGCCCGTCCATCCCTCCATGCTGGCCCATGAGGACTGGAACAGCCTGCCGGAAATCATCGGCAACGGCGCCTACCGCCTTGTGCGGCATGACGCGCAGCACATCCTTTTTGAGAAAAACCCCTACTACTGGGATGCCGCGAATGTGAAAATCCCGACGCTCCGCATTGTATTTGTCGAAGACGCCGACGAAACAATCAGGCGTTTCAACGACTACGATATCCACTGGGTGGCCGGGGCACCGACCCTGGACGGGATCCTTTACCGGGACACCATCATCATCAACCCCCTCTTCGCCACCAGCTATTTTTATTTCGCGAACTTTGCCCCCCCCTGGAACGATGAGAAAATCCGGCGCGCTCTGGCCCTGCTGGTGCCCTGGGACAAGGTGCGTTCAAAGAGCTTCCAGTTTCTTCCCGCGGACACGCTGGTGCCGTCCATACCGCGCTACCCCGCGCCGGAAACCATAACGGAAACAAAAAGGGAAGAAGCCCTTGCCCTGCTCCTGGACGGAGGCTTTCCCGAAGGCAGGGGGCTGCCCCCCCTGCTGATAAAAATCCCCGAGGACGCGGAGTCCAGGAGGCTTGCCTCCGCCATGGCCGAGGCCTGGAAGGAACAGGGGATCGAAAGCAAAATAAAAGCCTATCCCTTCTCGCAGTATTTTGAGGTCCTGAAAGACGGCGGCTTCACCCTCGCGGCCATGACCTGGATTGCCGATTTCGCGGACCCGCTTGCTTTTTTGCAGATGTGGACATCCTCAAACAATCTGAACAGCGGCAAGTACACGGACCCGGCCTATGACGAGCTTATCCGCAAAAGCATGGGCCAAAGCGGGGAAGAGCGCTACAAAACCCTGTCGCTGGCGGAATCGGTTCTTTTGAAGACGGGCCAGGTGCTTCCCGTGGGGCACAATCCCGCCCTTAACCTGATTGACCTTCAGTTCATCGACGGCTGGTACCAGAACCCCCTGGACATCCACCCCTTCAAACACCTGGGTTTCGCCCCCTACAAACCCTTAAAGGGAGTCGTCCGGTTTAGCCCGGCGCCCTGATGGAGGAAAATTCGGGCGCGTGTTTTCCGCGTGGCCCGCGGTTTCTCCCGCGCAAGACGCCGCTATGCGGCACGCGAAAGCCTGTTCATCGTGCAGGCAGTGCGGCGAGAGCCCCTAAAAAGGCGCTGGGGGAAATACCGGCAACAGGGCGATTGCAGGGTCGGGGCGATAGAGCCTGTTCCAAAACCCATTTATAATTTCACTCCGATTCGGAATTTGGGCGCCCGTGGGTTTTTCCGGCCGTTGGCCGGAAAAACCCAGCCGGGCTTTCCGCTCCAATTCCTCGGATTTGCCCTATGCAAATCCTGCGG
>JAISXE010000097.1 GCA_031270615.1 Spirochaetia bacterium | reverse complement strand
TTGCTCTTCGCCGCGATATAGGTGCGGTCTTCCACCCGCGCCACGTCCGAGGGGTCGGAGCGGAACAGAAAACTATTGGGCCGTTTCGCGAGCGGCGTGGCAAGCCCCGCGTCCAGAGTAATTTTGATCATCCGGTCGTACTCGTCCTTTGTCCCCTCGCAGACCTCAACCGAATCCGGCGTCATCAGGGCCGCCGCCTCCTGGACCCACTTTTTCAAACCCGCGTGTTTCAAATCTTCTACTTTCATGAAAACTCCTATTAAAATAATTCCGTCAAAGCATTTCAAAAAATTTATACGTTAAATATACTACCAAAAAAACGGGCCTTGTATCAAGAGAGTGTGGGGAGTGAAGTGTTAAGAGAAGCGCCAAAAAAGCGCCCAAATTCTTTATACCAGCAGCTTAATCGCCGCATCGATGCGGGCCAAAGTTTTTTCCTCACCCACAAGCCGTATCGATTCAAAAAGCGGGGGCGAAACACGGGAGCCGGTTACCGCCACGCGCAGAGGTCCAAGAACGTTTCCCAGCTTGGTTTCCAGCCTGTCCGCGAGAGCGCGGAAGCCGGCTTCATTCTCCTCATCGGTTTTATCGAAAAAATTCTTCCCCTCAGCAGGAAACATCAAACTTCGCGCGGCGCTTAAAATCTTCGCCGTTTCTTCGGCGCCCATCTTTTTGGGAAGAAGCTCCTCCGCCCCGTAAGGCTGCGGTTCCCGAAACACAAACCCCAGCATATCCGCGGCGTCGGTAAGAAAGCGCAGACGTTCCCTGATTATCGGCGCCGCCCCCAGAAGAAGCTCCTCCTCCCGGGACGAAGCGGGATTCCCCACCAGTCCGGCATCCCGGAGAAAAGGCAGAAGATCATTCTTCAACGCCTCATCGGAACGCTCCCGGATATAAACGCCGTTAAACCATTCAAGTTTCCTGTAATCAAAAACCGCGGCGGCCTTGTTCAGCTTATCGAGGCTAAAAAGCCTCTCTAAATCGGCCTTCGAAAAAATCTGCCGCGAATCGTCATAGGACCAGCCCAAAAGGGACACATAGTTAATAATGGCCTCCGGCACATAACCGCCGGCGCGGAATTCAATCAAACTCGTGGAGCCGTGCCGTTTGGAAAGCTTTTGCCCGTCCTCCCCCATAACCATAGGCAGGTGGCAGTACTCCGGCGGTTCCCAGCCGAAAGCCCGATACAAAAGTACATGCAAAGGCCCCGACGGAATCCATTCCTGGGCCCGCATAATATGCGTAATCTCCATAAAATGATCGTCCACCACATTCGCCAAATGATAGGTCGGAAAACCATCGGATTTAAGCAAAACCGGATCCGGGTTAATATCCGTGTTGGCCCTCTCGATGACGCCGATAAGATAATCACGAAAACCCGTCGATCCCTCCAAAGGAATCTTGAGGCGCACAACGCAGCGTTCCCCCCGCTCTTTCCGGGCCCGGGCCTCCTCCGGGGGTATATTCCGGCAGCAGCGGTCGTAGCCCTGCCCCTCCCCCCTCGCGGCCTGGCTCTCCCTCAGCTTCTCCAGCCGCTGCGGAGTGCAGAAACAATAATAGCCGTGCCCCGATTCCACAAGCTTTTCCGCGTATTGCCGGTAAAGCTCCGTCCGCTCGGACTGAAAATACGGCCCGAATCTCCCGCCCGTCCGGGGCCCCTCGTCCCAGCCAATACCCAGCCAGCCGAAAGTATCGTAAATATCCTGCAAAGCCCGGGGATCGTAACGCTCCCTGTCGGTATCCTCAATACGCAGAATAAAAGTCCCGCCCAGAGACCGGGCGAAAAAATAATTAAACAACGCCGTCCGCACTCCCCCGATATGCTGCAAACCCGTGGGAGACGGCGCGTAACGTACACGAACATCCATACCCGGGATTATAGCCCCGGAAAAAAGACCGGGTCAAGGCAGCGGATAAAAAAATAAACTGAAAAAGAAAGGTCAGGGGGAAAGCCTTCCCCCTGCCGCGCACACGGTTGCGCGGCTCCCCCTTCGCCGGGGGCCCGCCCCCGGAGCCCCCGGGCAAACCCGGCGCACAGCGCCCCGCATTGATAAACAGCCGCCGCCGGAGTAGCAGCGCTGTGCGGAAATTCCGGTTTCCGCACAAAATGCGGAGCATTTTGCGGACTCGTTCGCTTGCCCCGCCAGAGCTTATCGAACAAGTCTAGCCTGCGCTGATGGACGCTCCCGGGACTTTCACACAGGACTCATAAAAGACAACAAGATCACGGCCCGGACAACCCCTGCCCCTGCACTTATATCAGCCCCATGCCGCGGGCCTGCCTGCTCAGTTCCTCCCGAAACTCAGGATGCGCTACCGATATGAGCGCCAGGGCTTTCTCTTTTGCCGTCCGGTTGATCAACTCCGCAACCCCGTATTCGGTCGCTATGTACATCACATCATTGCGCGGAGTAGACACAATCGAACCCTCAGGCAGCGTCAGGGATATCTTGGAAATCCGCGTCCCCTCTTCCTTCTCAACCACCGACCTCATAACTATAAATGATTTGCCTCCCCTGGCTTTGCGCGCCCCCCGCACAAAATCAAACTGTCCCCCTATACCGGCAAACGTGCCCGTGCCCAGGCATTCGGAACAAACCTGCCCCCGTAGATCAACAGCCAGGCAGCCGTTTATCGACACCATATTGTCTATCTGCGCAATCGTGTTCGGATCGTTTACCCAGCCCAGCTTGCGAAAAAGTATATTCCTGTTGTTGCTTACGAAGCTGTAGGTCTCCTCCGTACCCTGCACAAAGCCGGCGATGGAAACCCCAGGATACAGAGTCTTCCGGGAATTGTTGATAACCCCCTTTTCCATGAGTATCTTCATCGCATTGGTAAACACTTCGGTATGCAGACCCAGGTCTTTGCGGTTTTCGAGGAAAAGCCCCACCGCCAGCGGGACACCCCCGGCGCCAAGTTGTATGACAGACCCGTCGGGTATCCTGTCAATAATCTGAGCGGCAATCTTTTTTTCCATTTCCGTGGGCGGCTTGTCGGGAACCTGCTGCATCTCCGTATCCCCTTCGCAGAAAGCTTCCGCCTCGCTTATATGGATGCGGTTGTAGTCCGTATTCAATACCGGCATCGTGCGGTTTACCTGCATGATGGCTTTGGCACCCGCGTCGATTGCCGCCCTCCCCGCGCCGGGCACGATACCCATGGAGAAATACCCCTCTTTATCCATAGGCGAGGCATGCACAAGCACATACGCGGGCTTGATCTGCCGGGCCACCATTTCTTCGATATTGCTGAAATGGCTTACAAGGTGATCGATTCTCCTGCCCTTGGACATCGCTACCTGCATCCCCTTGTTGATGGTACTCGACGAAAGGGTAAAATGCCCTTCGGCTTGCGGGGACAAAAGCGTGTTCTGTATCACCGGGCGGTTTGAAAAAGCCAGCATGGTATGAATATGCAAATCCGAATACTTATTCCGTTGGTTGAACAGGGCCTCAAACAGCAGAACCGGTTCGCTGCCGGTAAAAACCGAAGTATGATCCTTGATGCGGGCAACGGCTTCTTCGGGGCTGCATCTTTTTGCCTCATATTGTTCCTGAATCGTCAATTCCCTTTCCTCCTTACATTATTATCAGGGCCATTCCGTGATTTTCCTGTGATATTTCAGATGCCCTCCTTGTCCGCCGGCACGTCAGGATTTGCCGATGGTCTCGGCTTTTTTTGCCCTTTCCCTGGATTCCAAAGCAAACCGGCAGGCAACAAAGTGTCCAGGCTCAACCTCAACCTGCTCCTGATCATCCCGCACACAGGACTCGTGGGCCATCCAGCAGCGGGGCGCGAACCGGCAGCCCGGTTTGGGGTTCATTGGGCTCGGCACATCCCCCTTTAGCACGATACGTTTGGAATTTGACACATTAACCCGCGGTATAGCTGACAAGAGGGCTATTGAGTACGGGTGGAGCGCATTTTGAAAAATACGGTCCGTTTCAGCGGTCTCAACAATCTGCCCCAGATACATAATCGCTATCCGGTTGGAAATATGCCTTACCACGCTCAAGTCGTGAGAAATGAACAGGTATGAGAGGCCGAGCTTTTTCTGCAGATCCATCAAGAGGTTTATTATCCGCGCCTGGACCGAAACATCCAGGGATGACACAGGTTCATCACAGACAATAAAATCGGCAGAAAGCGAGAGCGCCCGGGCAATACCGACAACTTGCCGCATTCCTCCGTCCAACTCGTGAGGGAAACGTTCGAGCAGATTATGGGCCATTTCGACCAGGTCGCACAGCTTTCCCACCGCTTGGAAAATTTTGCCCTTGCTGCCATAGTTGTGGATAACATAGGCTTCGCTCAAAATGTCTTTTATCGTTTTGCGCGGATTAAGGGACGAGTATGGATCCTGAAATATTATCTGCATTCTCTTGCACAGCTCCATCTGTTCTGATGCTGTGGCAGAAAATACGTCCTTCCCCCGGTAGAGGAATTCCCCTTCGGTTTTCGGCACCAGCCGCATAACTACGTTGCCGACGGTGCTTTTGCCGCAGCCGCTTTCACCAACAAGGCCGAGGGTTTCACCCTGCCTGATTTCAAAGCTTACATCGTCGACTGCGTGCAGCTTGCCTTTTCCGCGCACATCAAAATATTTTTTTAAGCGCTTGGCCTCTACCAGCACACCATTTTCTATATTGCCGCTCTTACCGCTTTGCATAAACTATCCTTACGAAATGTATGAAATGACGACATTTCTCAGGCCTGTACGGTCCTTTCATTTCGCCGCCTCCGGAACCCCGCTCCTGTCGAAACATGCAACAAAGTGCCCGTTCCCGACGGAAGTCATCATGGGCTGATTCGATTTACACGCCCCGGCGCAGCGACCACAGCGGGGGTGGAATGCGCAACCCGGGGGAAGATTCTGGGCATCAGCTATAATACCGGGAATTGCCGTAAGCCGCTCGCGGGGGCCTTCAAGGGCCGGAAGGGCTCCCAATAAGCCCTGCGTATATGGGTGCTGGGGCGATGAAAACACCGCATGGGATTCCCCGTATTCTATAATACGGCCCGCATACATAACCGCGACCCCTTGGCAAAGCTCCGATATGATGCCCAGGTTGTGCGTTATCATCAGTAACGATGTCGAATACTTACTCTGAAGCTCCCGCATGAGCGCGAGAATCTGCGCCTGAATTGTAACGTCAAGGGCAGTCGTCGGCTCATCGGCAATGAGCAGCATGGGATTACAGGCCAGAGCCGCCGCGATGCCTACGCGCTGCCGCATACCGCCGCTGAACTGGACAGGGTAGTCCTTGATCCTATAGTCGGCGATCCCCACCATTTCAAGAAGTTCACGGGACCGGTTAAGCGCTTGTTTCCGGCGCATGCCCCGGTGAACCCGCAGCACCATAGCGATCTGTTCGCCAACCGAAAATACGGGGTTAAGCGCGGTCAAGGGATTCTGGAATATCATCGACACCTTTCCCCCGCGCATTTCCCGCAGTTCCTTGCCCGACATTTTGGCGACATCCTTGTTGTCAAAAACGATGCTGCCTCCAAGGATTGAAGCGGAATCCTCGGACAAAAGCCCAAGAATTGAGAGCGCCGTAGTCGTCTTTCCGGCGCCGGTCTCGCCTACCAGCCCAAGGGATTCGCCTTTACGTATAATAAGGTCAACACCATTTAGCGCATTGACGACGGATCTTTCGGTTTCGAACTGAACCCTGAAGTCAGTTATCTTTAAAAGAGCTTCTTTATCAAGTATTTCCTGCCATTCTTTGGTTTTAACGGGCTTCGCTTTAACGGTGTTTACCTTCATGACCATCTCCCATTTTTTTCTACCCTCCCCAATTAAGCTTTGCGTTTCGGGTCAAGCACATCCCTTAAGCCGTCACCCAGAAAATTAAAAGCCAGGACGGTGAGCATGAGGGCAAATCCGGGCGCGAGAACGACCCACGATTGCGTGGCCAGATACTGTCTGCCCGCTGAAATCATATTGCCCCATGAAGGCGCAGGCGGCTGAACCCCAAGGTTAAGAAAACTTAATGTGGACTCAAGAAGTATGGTTATACCGAAGCGCTGGCTTCCAATGATGAGCATATTCGTCGTAACATTGGGGAATATCTGCCTGAACATTATATGAAAGCCTTTCGCTCCCAGCGCTTTTGACGCTTGCACGAACTCCTGTTTCTTTATTACCATCACGTTGTTCCTTATGACCTTACAGAGCTGAACCCAGCCGGAAAAGGTTAAAACCATCACAAGGTTGAACGTATTGGGACCCAGAACAGCCATAACCGCAATCGCAAGGATGAGGTTGGGAATGGCCAGGAAGACATCACAGGTACGCATGATAAGCGAATCGGTAAAGCGCCCAAAGTATC
>JAISXE010000233.1 GCA_031270615.1 Spirochaetia bacterium | reverse complement strand
GAGTGAAATTATACTAATCTTTCGCATAAAACAGACACATTTCAATCGCCGTAATTCCTTATATTATAAGGGATTAGCCGTCAGATGACGTGTCAATACTTAAGTAAAATTGTGTAAATCTGACCCAAGACGGGCGGAGGACCAGCGCGTAATGAACGCGGGGGGGGATCCAACCACGGACTGTACGGACGGCACTGACAACAGTAAAAAAAGGAGGGAATAGTGCTTTTTGCTGCCAAGCCTTGAGTTTGTCCGTATTTTCTGTGCGGTCTGTGGTTTCTCTTATTCTGTTGTGCAAGGCGGGAAATTATTTGGGGATAGGCTCTTATTCTGGGCTGCGGCCTCTTGCGCCGGGTGTTTTGTTGCGCGAAGCGCGGATAGCCCGTGGGGCACAAGGGGCTGGGCGCAATCCTGAAAACAGGATTGCTGCTCGCCCATGCATCCTGGATTGGAGGGGGCGCGAAGCGCGCCCGCAGGGCCGGAGCGATAGCGAAGCCCCGCAAAGCCCGGTTTTTTTGCGGTTTTACCGCAAAAAAATGGGCCAAGCCGATCTATATGACCCCCAAAAAAGTAAATGCTGTTACCCTGCGAGGACTTGCCGTTTTTGTTTTTTTGTGGTATATTTGACACGAAAAGGGGGTGCACCGGTTTCGACTGGAACGAAGGTGTGTCTGGTTGCAGGTGGAGGGCCGATCTCCTAAAAACGGCAAAACAATATAACTGCCAATAACGCAGATTATCAACTGGCCGCAGCGTAAGCTTGGCCACGGGCTTGCGGCACACCGCCTTGAGGGCCGCATAGCTTGACACAAAACCAGGGCTTTCCGACCAGGGGATCCGGCCCCTGGAAGGGAAACATGCCGGAATACGGCGAAAGCGGGCCTTCGTTCCGCCTGCCACGCCCGACAATTTAAGGACCGAATAAACCTGTAGAAAGCCTGATGTATCCGTTTTAGGACGTGGGTCCGATTCCCACCACCTCCAAAAGTATGAAGTGTAAAAAATGCAGGACGGAAATCCCGGAGGACGCGCAGTTTTGCTACCACTGCGGCTGGGAGGTGCCCCAGGAACCGCCGCCCAAAAAGAGCCTGCCGCTCAAGGCCATCGCTATTGGCGCGGCGGCGCTTTTTGCACTGATTGCTGTTTGGCGAATCGCGGCATAGGGGTTCTCTCGCCTTAGAGCCGTATCCTGAAATTCCGCTCTGTTTCGCGGCGCAGGTCGCGGTCCTTGATGGTTTCCCGCTTGTCGTAGGTTTTTTTCCCCTTGCACAGGCCCAGGTCGATTTTCACGCGGCCTTTTTTCAGGTAAACCTTCAATGGCACCAGGGTGAAGCCTTTTTCGTCAACCTTCCGGTTCAGTTTTTTTATTTCCTGCCGGTGGACGAGGAGTTTCCTTTCGCGTTCCGCAACGTGGTTAAAGATATTGCCGTGGTCGTAGGGCGTTATGTGAAAGCCTATGAGCCACAGCTCGCCTTCGCGTATGCGCGCGTAGGCGTCGGCAAAGGAAAACTGCCCCGCCTTCATGGATTTCACTTCCGTGCCCTGCAGCACGATGCCGCATTCCAGGTTTTCGTCTATCGTGTAATTGAAACGGGCTTTGCGGTTGTCCGCCAGAACTTTCACGCCTTCCATGGGTTTAGTCCCTCCACGAAGACTGCTGGCCCGGGGGTTTTTCCGCCGCCGCGACACGGAATCCGGTAAAGGGGCCGCACCACTGCGGCGGTTGGGAACCCCGCGTGCGGACGCTCAAACCCTGCCCCGCGTTGACGGAGGCACCGCCGCGCACGGCCTTCTCCGCCGTAGGAAAGGCCCCGGACAGCGGGAAAATGGGACTTGCGGGCGCGAACCAGTCGCCGCACCATTCCCACAGCCCGCCGCCGGAAAGCCCCATGCCGTTTTGGGCAGGCAGAAAAAGCGCCGCGTATTCCCACTGGGCCTCGGACGGAAGGAAAAACGCGTAGCGCCTGTCGCGGCTTTCGAGCCACTGGCAGTACGCGGCGGCCGCGTAAAAGGAAACCTCGCTGATCGCCTCGGCGGGCCTGGGCGGGGCAGGGGAGTCCCCCCAGGAGGCAAGATAGGATTCCTCGGCAAGCCCCTGCCTGATAAGCGCCGCCCTGTTTGCCGGCAGCCAGGCCGGGTTTTCCTCCAAAAAGGCCGCGTACTGGCCCTGGCTTACCCCGCCCGTGGCCAGGAGAAACGCCCCAACCCCGGCGCTGCCGGAGGGATACGGGGGCGAGTCGCGCAGCCGCCTGATAAGCGTCTCGGAGCCTCGGGAAAACGCGGTGTCGGGAAAACCCGCCCCCCGGCGTAAATTCCCCGCAGGCAGGGCCGCGTATTCCGCGCCCAAAAGCGTGAGCCGCCCCGCGATGGCTTTCTGTTCCTGCCCGTCAGGCGCCGCAGGGGCTTTGCGCAGTTTCCCCTGGGTCCAGGGGGAGGCAAGAAATTCCTCCCGCGCCTTTTCCGGCAGAACAAGGGCAAGCCAGTACAGGATGTTTTCCTCCGCGTCATACAGGGACAAAAACCAGTCCGCCGCCTTTACCAGAGCCTGGGGGCTTAAAACCCTGCCCCCCGAAGCTGCCATAAGCGCCGCCCCGGCGAAGTCCCTGAAGTTCGCGGGGGAGTTGACGCAGGCCGCCGCGGACCCCAGCATGCGGAACAATTCGCCGCCGCCCTCCGGCGGGGCCGCGGCCAGGCTGTAATCGCGCGCCGCGGCGGTCAAAACCGGGGGAATCGGGTACAGGGGGTTTGGGTCGCCGGACAGGGCCCAGGCCGCGAAGTCCCGGTGCGCCTCAAGCAAAAGCTCTTCCCCCGATTGCAGGGAAAGCTCCGCGTGCAGCGCCTCCTGTTTCGGGAAAAAGCGGCTGGCGAAAAGCCTGCCCCCGGCGCTGAGGGGTATCTTTTTTTCCTCGAAATGGGGCCGCCTCAGCGTCAGGGTGTGCCGCCCCTCGCTTATAAAAGCCGTAAGCGGCGTAGCCCCGATTCTGACCCCGTCAACCAGGACGGAAGCCTCCTCCGGGATGCTCGTAAAGCGGATCTCCGCGCCCGGATGGAAAACGCCGGGGTACAGGAAAACAAAAAAGAAAATTCCCGCCAGCGCCACCGCGTACACGGCGGCGACATATACCCTGGGCTGGATGCCAAAAAGGGGCCGCAGAACAACCTTTTCGCTGTCCGGCCCTTCAGCTTGCGCCTCGCGGATGTCAAGACCGCGCGTATGTTTTTTCTTCATAAACGATTTCATGGAATATCCCATTATAGGGAGGCTTGCTTCTGTTGTCAACGGGGCGCAGTGCCTCACGAAAAATGTTACCGAAAACCGGTAATGCCTCAAATTGAAAATGTTACCCAGATTAAAATAAGGGCGCTCAAAGGAGGGCGTCCGAATGGGGTTAAACATGAAAGAAAAACAGGCGGTAACCAGGGAATACAAACCCCGT
>JAISXE010000204.1 GCA_031270615.1 Spirochaetia bacterium | reverse complement strand
CGGCCTTTCGCGATTTCCTGATTGCAACCACTGGGCGAAGCCCCGCAAAATCACGCAATTTCCGTGATTGCTGTGCCCTGTGGTCAGTGGTTTCTCTTATTCTGTTGTGCAAGGCGGGGGCGACTGGATGGTTGCGTTATTTCTTTGCCCGTGCCGTCCGTGGTTATTGCGGCTATCCTTGTTTGCGCATGAGTTTTGTTATGCGCCAGGCCATTGCGGACAGGGCCGCCACGGCGAGGACAAGGGCGCCCCAGAGCAGCCAGTGTTTCCAGGCGGGCGGTTTTTGGTCGGGTATCGGGGCGGGCGGCTGCCAGATTTCGCTGCCTGCTATGAGCGAGGCGCTTAGGGTTTCCTGTTCCTGGAGCTGGGGGGGGAGGTTCCCCGCAGGGGCAAAGTCGGGGTTCCCGTAGGCGAGGATCCAGGGGCCTTTGCCCCGCGCCAGGAACACAAGGCGCAGGGGTTCCCAGACGAGGAGCATTTCGGGGACGGAGGCGAAGGGGACGCCGCCGCGCGAGTTTATTTTCCAGTGCCGGTGCGTGGCTTTTCCTGCCCAGGGTTTGTTTTTTTTCATGCCTTCGCCATCGCCTATGCGGAAGATGGTTCCGCTGTCCCAGAAGGACCAGGGTTCTTCTTCGGAGTCGCGGCAGAGGATTTCCACGTCCACCGAATCGGCCTGGGGCAGGAGGAAGTCCAGGGCCGCGCCGGGGTAGAAGCCGTCCGCCGTATAGACGGCGGAAAAGCCGTTTTCGCTTTTTATTCCGGGGAAGAGCGTTTCGCGGAGGGTTTCGGGCCGCGTGCGGGTTTCAAAGCGCGCCCTTACTTTGAGGAGGGGCGGGGTGTTTTCCCGCATGGTAAGAAGGATATAGGGGGCCTTGTTGCCGGGCAGGCGGAGCGCGCTGCGGTTCGCGGGCGAGTCCGCCTGCCCCAGGAAGGCGAGGGCCTGGGGTTCGCCGAAGCTTTTCCAGGCGGAGAGGTTTTCGGACCAGCGCAGGGTGGCGGCGCTGTTCCAGGGCCGGGGGCTTTCCTGCATTTCAAGGAGCAGGGCCTCGGGTCTGTATGGCTGGCCGCCCGCTTCGCTTGCTGCCCGGCCATGCAGCCTGGAGAGGTCCACAAGGTAGGAGGATGTTTTCGCGGGGGCGGCGTTCCCTTCGGGGCGCACGCTGATGACGGCGCCGTCCGAAGCGATGTCGATGTTGAGCTGTTTCGGCAGGCTGCTTTCCCCGGCCGTCCAGGGGAAAAAGGGGACTTCGAGCGGCGGGGGGGTTTCGCTTACGCGGGGGGCCGGACGGATTTCAAAGGGGACGGGGGTCCCGCCTGAGTCAAACACGCGGAGGTCCCCCCGGTCGGCGCGCGCGAGGCGGCGGTACACGGTTTCCGGCAGTTCAAGGTGCATGAGCCGCCCTTCCTGCGCGTGGATGTCCGCGCGGCCGGCGAAGTCTTCGGGTTTCGCGGCGGGGTTCTGCGCGTGCAGGGGCATGGCGGGCGCCAGGATGAGGCAGGCGAGGAGGGCCCGCGCAAGGGATTGAAGCGGAAATCCCGCAGGATTTGCAGGGGCTGCCCGCCCGCGCGTCCTGGGCAAATCCGAGGAATTGGAGCGGAAAGCCCGGTTTTTTTGCGGTAATCCGCAAAAAAATGCGCCCGAATTCTGATTCCGAATTGAAGTGACATGATGAAGGCGCGGAACGGGTTCCAATGCGCGTTTTGGTTTTGAGGGCATGGTTATTGATCCTTGTTGGGCGGATGGGTTTCGCGGGGCGGCAGGGGGGCGGCCCAGCCGATGAAGAGCAGGAGGAGGCCGGCGACAAAGAACGAGATGATGCGCGTGATGGTTTGCGTCCGCGCGAGGTCGATGAGGAGGAGTTTCGCGATGTCGATGGCCATGAGGAAGGCGCCTGCGAGCCAGAGGGGGCGGATGTTTTTTTTGTGGCCGGCGAGGATGTGGCTGATGCCGAAGATTCCCCAGAGGATCAGGAGGGCAAGCTGGAATTGTCCTGAGCTGGGGACGCGGCTTAAGGGGATGCCGAGGAAGAAATGGGCGCTGCGGGCGACCATGGCGGTGAGCCAGAGGAAGGCCATGCCGTCGACGAGGACGAAGAGGGTGCGGGTTTTGAAGACGGGGCCAAGGCCGGCTTTGCGCAGGGAGAGCTGCCGCAGGAGGATGAGGGCGATGCAGAAGGCTTGCTGGAGTTCCAGGGGGTTGATGAGCGGGATGTAGAAGGGCAGGGGGGAGGGGCTGCCGGGGGCGAAGAGCGTTGCCGCGAACCAGATGCTTGTGGCGAGGCAGAGGAGCCGGGGGATCCAGATGAACAGGGCCTGTGTGTGGGCCTGGGGGCAGGGCCGCCGCGACAGGAGCGAGAGGGCGGTGACGCAGGCAAGGGAGGGCAGGATTCCGGCGAGGCTTTTCCACGAGGGGGCAAGCCCCAGGTGCTGCGCGGCGGCGCGGCCGGAGCAGCCCAGGGCCAGAACCGCGACAAGGACGACGGCGAAGGCCCACCAGGCGTGGGCTTTTTGCAGTTTGTCCCGCAGGGGGGCGGAAAGGGCGTTTTCCCCCATGTCCCCCATTTCCCCCGCGACCCCCGCGTCCTCTGGGGGGAGGAGTTTCGCCGGGGAGCATTTTATGAGGAGAAACGCCTGCGAGGCGAAGAAGACGAGCCAGCCCCAGAGGTAGGGGATGCGGAAAAAGTTGACGGTGAGGATGTCGGGAAAGCTGTGGGGAAAATTCCGCGTGAGGCGGGGAAGGATAAGGCCTGCGGTGGTGTAGAGCGCGAGGAGGGGCGCGGCGGCAAGGCCGAGGTACAGGGCCGGGCTGCGGAAAAACTTTCCTGCGGCAAAGGCCGCGAGGGATGTCAGGGAAACGCAGAGAAAGAACCAGGCCTGGGGGGTTTCAAAGGCTCTGTTGAATTCGGCGTCCCAGACGCAGAACCAAAAAAGGAGGCCCCAGGCGGCGAAGAAAAACGGCGTGGCTTTTGCGGCGGATGCGGCGGCCAAAGGGGCGGCTCGGTCGGCGGGGTTTTTGCGCTGCCTGCCGCCCAGGATGGCGGTGGCAATTGCCGACAGGGCTATGATAAGGCCGCCTGAGAACAGGGGGCCGCGGAAGGCGGGGTAAGCGCCGAAATGCCCGGTTTGCGCGATGAAGGCTATGACGGCGGCGGCGTGGAATATGTGGGCCGTTATGCGCAGGGGGCGGGAGCCTCGGCGGCAGCCGAAGAGGTACACGAGCAGCCCCTCGGCGGCCCATACCGCGCTGGTGGCGCGGGAGGAGAGTTCCAGCGGGATGGCGAGGTTGGCAAGGAGCGCGGCCAGGGCCAGGTAGCCTTCGGCAAGGACGATGACTCCGGGGCCTCGTTTTTTCCAGATGGTCCAGGCGAGGAGGAGGTAAAACGCGGAGAAAGCGATGCATACGATGGCGAGGCCGTGGTCGATGTACGAAAAGATGCGCCACTGGATAAGGGCTGCCAGGAAGGGCGTGCCGAGGGTGATGGGAAGGTCGACGTAAGTCCTGGGGGGGATTTTCGCGCCCCGCGCCGGGCGTATGCCGATGAAGGTGAAAAGCAGGATGTAGGCCAGCATGAAGGGCTGGACGCCCGCGAACATTTCGGGCTGGTATCTGTTTGCGACCCAGATCAGGGCGACGGCAAAGGTGCAGACGGCGGCGCAGAGGTTGAGTACGCGCCACAGGCGGAAGTGCCCGATGATAAGGACGGCGAGGTCCAGGATAAGGTAGTACGAGAAGAGGGCGGCGTAATTGCCGCTTCCCGTGGACAGGAGGATGGGCGCGGCGAAGCCTCCCAAAAGGCCGAAGACGGCCAGGGCTTGGGCGTTCTGCAAAAGGGCGAGCGTGACTGTCGCGGGCACGAGGAGGCTGACGAACACAAGCGCGGCGGGCGGGGGCAGGAGCCCGGTGAGTTTTGAGGCGGCGAAAAACGAGAGGTACAAAACGCCGATGCCGCCGCCCTGGATGACCAGGGCGTAGACGGGTTTTTTTTGCCGGAACTTCCAGCCGAAAACAAGCATGGCGAGGCCGCCTGCGATGGCGGCGGCTATGCGCATTTCTATCGTAAAAAGCCCCCTCTGCGCCATGTAGCTTAAAAGCAGGCCGAAGGCGGCAAAGAGCAGCAGCACGCCGGCGGCGACCCAGAGGTTGCCGCCTTTTATGAAGGAGCGGAAGGTTTTATTCAGGGAAGGCGGCGCCGGGCTTTGGGCCTCGGCGGGATCCTCCGGCGGGGAGGGCGCCTGCCGGGCCGCGTCCGCCGCAGGGCTTGGGGTTTCCGCTTCGCGGGGGAGGGGGGCGGGGGCCGCCGGTGCTTGCGCGTCCCACAGGGGCGTTTGCGTGATGGGCGGCGGCGCGTGCGGCCGCAGGTGCGGGGGAAGGCCGCCGACATCCGGCTGCGGGGAAGGAGCGGGCAGAGGGGGGCTTTGCCGGCCGCCGGGGATCTGAAGCCCCGCGTCCTGGAAAGCGCGTTCCAAAACGGCTATGCGTTTTTCCTGGAGGGCGGCGTGGTTTTTCAGGAGATCGATTTCCGTTTTGTTGGCGCGCAGCCAGTCGGAATGCCCGCCTGTGCGTACCAGAAGGGCCACGACGCCGATAAGGGCGAAAACAAATACACCGATAACAAGGGAAGCGATGCCTGCCATAGCGTTGGGGCAAGTATACAGGGCTTTGGGGATAAAAGCAAGGTTAGAACAAAGTTAGAACAAAGTTTGCCGGCTCACAAACAGGCGGCCCTGGGGCGGCCGCCTGGCAGCGTTTTTTCGGGCTTGGGCGGGATGTTTAGCGGGGGCCTTTTCTTTCTCGCCCGTCCGGCTCCCTGAAATCGCGGCGGGGTTCCCCATAGCCCCGGTTAAAGTCTTCGCGGCGGCCCCCGTCCCGGTAGTTGCCGCAGAATTCCCGGCGGTGGCCGTCCCAGCCTCCCTTCCTCGGGTGGTAGCCCCTTCCGCCGCCGAAGCCGTCCCGGCCCATCGGAGGCACTTCGTAGGTTTTGCCGTCAACAGTGACCTTTTGGACAACGACGGACTCAGCGGCCGCCCCCGGATCGGTGTCGCCGCCGCGCGGCCAGGGACCCTGCTGCACGATATAGCCTTCAACGCTCAAGGCCAGGCCGGGTTTCAGGGTATAGGCTTCGCGCATAAAGCGCGGGGCGAAAAGCCTGTAGGTTTTTCCCTCCGCGCTGATGACAGGGAATCCGTCCGCGAACTGCAGGGTACCCGACAGGGTTACCTGGTTCCGGGATTTCGCGAGGGGATCTTCCCCCCTGCCTTCCGCATACAGTCCCGCCGCGGCCAGCAGAACCGCCGCCACAACCATGCATGTCTTTTTCATATCATTCATTCTCCTTAACAGTGGTTTCTCCCCGTTTTGCCATGCTGTCACATATAGTGTATATTATAAAGCAAAAAATGTGCCAAGCAAGCAAAAAATAGGTAATTCATTATGTCATAAGGAATTAACGCAAAACGGAGGCGATCCTGTCGGAACACGAAGGCCGGGAAATAATTGCGCGGCCTTCGCGGGGCGGGAAAAAACCGCGCAGCCGCGGTTACAAATCCGGCACAAGAAGCCTGTGCGGCTTTGAGTTAGTACCCGCGCCGCCCCCCGCCCGGCATCTGCGGAAACCCCGGCACATGAGCCTGTTCCAAAACCCTGTTTAGAGGGGGGAAGCCTCCCACTGTCAACAAGTTAAGAAAAAGATGTGCGCCTTTTTGGCGCTCCCGCGCCAAAAACCAGGCTTTCCGCTTCAATTCCTCGCCCCCTTGAGGGGGCTGCGGGATTTCCGCTTCAATCCTTTGCGCCCCACGGGCTGACCTATGCCTTAACTTGTGGGCAGTGGGATCTGTACCACTGTCCACAAGTTAAGAAAAAGATGTGCGTCTTTTTGCCGCTCCCGCGCCAAAAACCCGGGTTGCATGGGCGAGCAGTATTTTTGTATCCGCGCAGCGGATACAAAAATACGACCAGCCGGGCTTTCCGCTGCAATCCCTGGCGCATGGGCGGCAGACCGTTTTGCGCTACCAACACGGGGCTTCGCCCACGGCCTGCTTGTACGGCCTTTTTGGAAAATTGCGACCATCCCCGGCAAACTTTGCCACGCCGCCGCTTTACTTTTTTGGCAAAAATCCTTATACTACATCTCGAAATGCAACAATCATATTCAGCTCAAAGTATCCAGGTTTTGAAAGGTTTGGAGGCCGTCAGGAAGCGGCCGGGTATGTACATCGGGACAACCGGGCCGGACGGACTTCACCACCTGGTGTACGAGGTCGTCGATAACAGCATTGACGAGGCCCTTGCCGGCTACTGCACCCAAATCGATGTCCGTATCGAAAAGGGAAACATTATTGCAGTAAGTGATAACGGGCGGGGGATTCCCGTGGACATACATCCAGAGGAAAACCTCAGCGCCCTTGAGGTCGTCATGACCAAGCTGCACGCCGGCGGCAAGTTCGACAAGGACAGCTACAAAGTGTCGGGGGGCCTGCACGGGGTGGGCGTGTCCGTCGTCAACGCGCTTTCCTCCTGGCTTGAGGTGAATGTCCACCTGAACGGAAGGCTGTTTTTCCAGCGCTACAGGCGGGGCATTCCGGAAAAACCCGTCGCGGAAACCGGCGCGACGGAAAGGCGGGGCACCGTTGTCCGTTTTGAGGCGGATTCCGAGGTTTTTGAAACGACAACCTTCAGCTTCGATGTTCTGTCCACCCGCCTGCGGGAGCTTGCCTTCCTGAACAAGGGCATACTTATTACCATCTGTGACGAGCGCATCCCCAACCCCAAGATACACGAATTCAGATTCGACGGCGGGGTCAAGGAATTCGTTACCGACCTGAACAGCAAACGCACGGTTATCCAGCCGGAACCCGTCTACTTCGACTTGAAAAAGGATGACCTTGCTCTTGAATACGCCCTTCAGTATAACGACGCGTATAACGAGAATATGTTCTCCTTTGTCAACAACATCAACACCCGCGAGGGCGGGACCCATCTGATAGGCTTCAAATCCGCGCTGACCCGCACCCTGAACGAGTTCCTCAAAAAATCGAAACTCGCGAAAAAACTGGAAGACACCCTGACGGGCGACGACGTGCGCGAAGGGCTGACGGCCGTTGTTTCGGTGAAAATCCCCGATCCCCAGTTTGAGGGGCAGACCAAGGCGAAACTCGGCAATTCCGAGGTCAAGTGGGTGGTTGAATCCCTGGTGAACGACAGCCTGTCCTCGTATTTTGAGGAGAACCCCGACGTGGTGGCGAAAATCCTCGAAAAAACCGTTGTCGCTGCCCAGGCCCGCAACGCGGCCAGGAAAGCGCGCGAAAAGGTGCGGAAGAACCCCCTTGGCGGCCTGGGCCTGCCGGACAAACTCGCGGACTGCCGCGAGAAAGACCCTACAAAATGCGAGATATACATCGTGGAAGGCGATTCCGCCGGGGGCAGCGCCAAACAGGGGCGCGACAGCAAGTTCCAGGCCATTCTTTCCCTCTGGGGCAAGATGCTGAATGTGGAGAAAACGCGGCTGGACAAGGTTATGTCAAACGACAAACTGCAGCCCATCATCGCGGCCCTGGGCGCCGGGGCGGGGGACAGATTCGCCGTGGACAAACTGCGCTACCACAAGGTCATCATCATGGCCGATGCCGATGTCGACGGCTCGCATATCCGCACCCTGCTCCTGACCTTCTTTTTCCGCTACATGAGGGAGATGCTGGAGCGCGGCTATGTGTATATAGCCATGCCGCCCCTGTATAAGGTCAGCCTGGGGAAAAAGGTGGAATACGCCTACGACGACGCCGAGCGGGACAGGATTCTGCAAAACTTAAACGGCGGCGCGGACAAGGCGCATATCCAGCGCTACAAGGGCCTGGGCGAGATGAACCCCGACCAACTGTGGGAAACAACCATGAACCCGGAAACCCGGAACATCATCCGCGTCCAGCTTGAGGACATGGTCGAGGCGGAAGGCATATTCGTGACCCTGATGGGGGACCAGGTCGGCCCGCGCCGCGAATTTATCGAGGAAAACGCCCTTTTCGTGTCCAACCTTGATGTATAGGGCAGACAGACAAACCACAGACCGCGCGGACGAACACGGAAAGAATTTTGGTTTTCGCAAGTTTCCGCGCGGGCTGTGGTTTTTTAAACAAGGAGTAAGCCGTGTCTGATGAAATAAAAGGGAAAGTCATTCCTGTTTCCATAGAGGACGAGGTCAAAAACTCGTTTTTGAATTACGCGATGTCGGTCATCGTCGCCCGCGCCCTGCCCGACGTGCGCGACGGCCTAAAGCCGATCCACCGCCGCATCCTGTATTCCATGAACGAGATGGGGGTGCGTTCCAACCAGGCTACCAAGAAGGCGGCAAGAATCGTCGGGGATATTATGGGTAAGTACCACCCCCACGGGGACGCCAGCATCTACGACGCCCTTGTGCGGCTTGCCCAGAATTTTTCCATGCGCTACTGCATGGTACAGGGCCAGGGGAATTTCGGCTCGATAGACGGGGATCCTCCCGCGGCCATGCGCTACACCGAGGCCCGCATGACCCGCCTTGCCGAGGAGATGGTCAAAGACATAGGCAAGGAAACCGTCGATTTTGTTCCCAATTATGACGACTCCATGCAGGAGCCTTCGGTCCTTCCGGCAGCCCTGCCCTACCTGTTGGTGAACGGCTCCGTGGGAATCGCCGTCGGCATGGCGACGAATATGCCTCCCCACAACCTGGGCGAGGTCTGTTCCGCCATAGCCGCATATATTGACGACCCGAATATCGACATCAAGGGCCTGATGAAGCACGTCACCGGGCCGGACTTTCCCACGGCGGGCATTATCTTTGGCCGCAGGGGGATTCTGGACGCCTATACGACGGGGCGCGGCAGGATAAGCGTCCGGGCGCGCTTCGTCATCGAATCGACGAAAAGCGGCAGGGATATGATTGTCGTCACCGAGCTGCCGTACCTGGTCAACAGGAAAGAGCTTATCAAAAGAATCGCCGACCTTGTGAAAGAGAAAAACCTGGACGGAATATCCGACTTAAACGACGAGTCTGACCAGAATGGAACGCGCATCGTCATCGAGCTGAAAAAAGACGTAAGCCCCAAGATCATTCTGAACTACCTGTTTACCCACACCCAATTGCAGGCCAATTTCAACGTCAACAACCTGGCCCTGGTCGGCGGCAAACCCAAAACCCTTTCCCTCAAGGAAATGATCGGGCATTTTGTCGCCCACCGGCGGGAAGTGGTGATACGGCGCGCCAAATACGAGCTTCGCAAGGCCGAGGAACGGGCCCACATCCTGGAAGGCTTAAAGATAGCCCTGGACAATATCGACGAGGTTATCGCCATCATCAAGGCCTCCGGGGATGTTGACATTGCCCGGAAAAGCCTTATGGAGCGCTTCGCTTTGAGCGAGATACAGGCCCAGGCCATCCTGGATATGCGCCTGCAGCGGCTTACCAGCCTGGAAATCAAAAAAATCATCGAGGAACTCCAGGCCACGCTGGCCCTGATTGCGGAACTCAAGGCCTTTCTGGCAAGCGAGGAGAAAATCCTTGGTCTCGTGAAAACCGAAACCCTGG
Organism: Spirochaetia bacterium; assembly: GCA_031270615.1. Classification (GTDB taxonomy): domain Bacteria; phylum Spirochaetota; class Spirochaetia; order DTKZ01; family DTKZ01; genus JAISAF01. Next base: position 3,275 of record JAISXE010000204.1, on the reverse strand, counting down.
AGCTGGCGGCCCAGTACGGGGACGGGCGCCGCACGGAGATTGTTGCCGAGGAAATCGAGGAATTCAATATTGAGGACCTTATCCAGAAAGAGGATATGGTTGTGCTTATCTCCAACCGAGGCTTTATCAAGCGCCTGCCTTTCACTGTCTACAAGGTGCAGACCCGGGGCGGAAAAGGCTCTTCCGCGACGGTTCTGAAGGACGAGGACTTTATCAACAAAATATTCATCGCATCGACCCACGATTATATGCTGTTTATTACCAGCGAGGGGAAAGCCTATTTCCTGAAAGTCCACGAGGTGCCGGAGGCTTCCCGCGCTTCCCGCGGCCAGCATATCAAGGCCCTCCTGTCCATTTCCGCGAATGAGGAAATTGCCGCCGTTGTGTCTTTGCCGGCTTTTACCGATGATACCTTTATTTTCTTTGCCACGAGGAAGGGCGTCGTCAAAAAAGTCAGGACCAGCGACTTTTCCAACGCCCGGACGCGGGGCATCGCGGCAATCAGGCTGGACGCGGGCGACAAGGTTGTCGGCGCCCTTTTGACCAGGGGCAAGGACGATATCATGCTGCTGACGCGCCGGGGCCTTGGGCTGCGCTTTACGGAAGAGGTCGTCCGCTTTATGGGGCGGGCGTCACGGGGAATAAAGGGCCTGAAACTCCTGGGCGGCGACGAGCTGGCCTGCGCCGTAGCGGTAAACCCGGAAGAACGGCTTTTTGTCGTTACCGAGTACGGCTACGGCAAGCGGGTGGAATATGCCAATTTCCAACCCCACGGCCGCGGCGGCAAGGGGGTCATCACCTATAAAACAACCGAAAAGACCGGCGAAATCGCGGGCGCCCTGTCCGTCACCGAGGACGCCGAGATTGTCGTGATTACCTCCCAGGGGAATGCCATAAAACTCAAGGTGTCCCAGATAAGCACCCAGGGGAAGGCCGCCCAGGGCGTCAGGATCGTAAACATCGATCAGCCCGATTTTGTCGTGGGCGTGGACAAGGCCGAAAAAGAGGAAGACGAATAAGGGGCCGCGATAGCAGTATTTTTACCAATGTCAACAAGTAACTTGTTGACATTGGTATTTTTGGAGGGAAATTGTTTCACGTGAAACAAAAGGCCGCCGGGGCCGCAGCTCCGGCGGCCTTTTTATGTCTTTGAAGGATTGGCCGCTGACGGCACGGGCTTTTGCCCCGGAATTCTTCTTCGCCGGTTTCCGCCTGCGTGGCCAGTGGTTTCTTTTATCCGTCAAGCATAAATGGCAATGAGAAGAATGTAACCACGGACGACACGGACGGCACTGACGACAAAAAGAAAAAAGAAGCGAACCGCGCTTTTTGCATGGCATTTCCCAGTCTAGGCCCACTGTCAACAGAGACTGTTCCAAAACCCTACGGGATTTCCTCCTTGCGGTGATCCGGGGGCGTTACGGGGGTGCCAAACCCCCGTAGAGGGGGTAGCGGAAGACCGCAGGGCTGGTCACGATTTTGCGAAGCAAAATCGTTGCTCGCCCATGCATCCCGGGCTGGAGCGTGGGGGAGTCTTCCCCCCTTACCCAGGGTTTTGGAACAGGCTCAAGGGTTAATAAATTGAGAGTTTGGGAAGGGGCGTCAGCTCCTTGAAATCGCCAACGGCGCCAAGATAGTCGTTTTGAAGCGTTTCTTTTTCGTTATCGGTGATAAAGCTTGCTTGAACGGCCGTGAGATTGAGGTTTACAAAATCGTCCAGGGTGAAGCCGAATAATTTTTCGGCTTTTGCGTAATCTTCCGAAAGCTGGGTGTTTTGAATCGTGGGATCGTCGGAATTGATGGTTACGGGGACCCTTTTGCGATACAAGGGGTTCATGGGGTGGGTTTTGGAGTCCCGCCAGGAGCCTGTCTGGTAGTTGGAGGTTATGCATTGTTCCAGGGCAATCCGGTTATCCGTAAGATAGTCCTGGAGTTTCGGGTCCTGGATCGTTGTCGTCCCGTGGCCGATGCGCGCGGCGTGGAGTTTTACGGCTTCCCAGATTTCGGAAGGAGGGGTCACCTCGCCCGCGTGGATGGTCGCCTTGTAGCGCCCGTCCCGGTTGACCCCGGTAAAGAGCCTGGCAAACAGTTTGACGGGATAGTTGACCTCGTCCCCCGCAAGATCGACGCCTATGATTTCAGGTTTGTCTATGGCGAGCAGTTTTTCATATAGGGAGAGAAAGTAATCCAGATCGCGCTGGCCGCGGTTAAAGGTGATGAGGTATTTGATTTTCAAACCGATTTCCAGGGCGGCTTTGTTGCCGGCCTCAAGGACGAGTTTGGTTACCTCCTCCCTGTCGAAGTTGTTAAAAATGGCAAAGCTTTCGGGGTTGAAACGGAGTTCCACATAAAAGAGGTTGTCTTCTTTGAAGGATTTTACCGATTCGTAGGTTATGGTATAAATATCTTCCAGGGAGCGGTACCAGTTGTTTTTGAATTTTGACAGAAACAGATGGAAATCCGGGCCGGAATCTTTGGGGAACTGAAACGCGTCCTTAAAAGCGGAAAAGTCGGCAGGCACGTCAAGTTTGTTTTTTTGCGCTATCCTGAACAGGGTCTTTAAATCAAAGGCCCCCTCAAGATGGCGGTGAAGCTCTATTTTGGGAAATTTGCTCCACAGGTTCTTTGTTTCTGCAATTTGCATACGAAGTCCTTCCGGCCCCTTATCTTTCTCTGTATTACTCTACAGTAATTTCAATTTTTTTCAAGCCCGGAAGAACCGTATTTTCGGAAAAAAGAAAAAGTTTCCCTTTTTGGGACTTTCCCTTATACGGCCTCGACAGCCGTTATTTCAGGAATCTCTTCCCGCAAATATTTTTCTATTCCTTGCTTGAGTGTAATCTGAGCGTGAGGGCAGCCGTTGCACGCGCCTTGAAGGCGCACTTTGACGGTGCCATTTTCCTCAACGCTAATGAGTTCTACATCGCCCCCCTCTGCCTGCAAAGAAGGCCGGACATTGTCCAGCATCTCGGTTACTTTTTCTTTCAGCATAGATACTCCTTTCATTTATCGGCATACTCGCCGTAAAATTAAATATCAGTCTCTTTGTTGACTAATATACTCAAATTTTCAAAACGGTGTCAAGAAGGCAACCTTTGCCTCAGCAATTCCGATTTCAAAACGAAAATCACAAGAGCCTTTCCCAAAACCCATTTATAATTTTACTCCTCTTTGGAATTTTGGCGCATTTGCGGCGTAAAACGCCGCAAACCGGGCTTTTCGCTCCAATCTTTTGGCTAAAGCCAAAAGGATTTCCGCTGCAATCCCTTGCGCCC
>JAISXE010000186.1 GCA_031270615.1 Spirochaetia bacterium | reverse complement strand
AAGGTCACTGTCGCCGGGTTGGGCTGCGGCGGGCATTCGCGACTTGGCCTGCCGGGCAAAGGCATTGATCACGCCGCCGGTATTGTCCGCGCCGCGTATGAGGCGGGCGTTAATTTTTTTGACACGGCTGCCGCGTATGGGACCGAAGGCGCTGTGGGAAAGGGCCTCGAAGGCATTCCCCGGGACGCCTATGTGCTGTCAACCAAATTCCCGTACCCTGGCAAAGCGGCGGGGGATTTTGAGCAAAGCCTGCATGAAAGCCTGAGGCAGCTTAAAACCGAGTATGTCGATGTGTATCACCTGCACGGCGTGAAGCCCGATGACTACCCCCGGGTTCGCGATACCTTTGTTCCCCTCATGCTCAAGGCGAAACAGGAGGGCAAAATCCGTTTCCTTGGCATTACCGAGCATTTCGGGACGGACACTTCCCACCGGATGTTTGCCGACGCGCTGGCCGAGGATATTTTTGACGTGGCCATGGTCGGTTATAATCTTTTGAACCCCTCCGCCGCGAAAAGCGTTTTCCCCCTGACCCTCGAAAAAAACCTGGGCGTTTTGTGCATGTTCGCGGTGCGCTCGGCATTGTCGAATCCCCGGCAGCTTGCCATCGATATCGAAAGGATCCTTGAACACGGCCAGGCCGATCCCGCGCTCGTGAAAGCGGAAAGGCCGCTGGATTTTCTCGTGCGGGCCGGTGCCGCCGCGAGCATTATGGAGGCGGCCTACCGTTTTTGCCGCCACACCCCGGGCGTCGGCGTGACGCTGACCGGCACCGGCAGCGCCGCCCATTTGCGGGAAAATCTTCTGTCTATCCAGGGGCCGAAGCTGCCTGAGGAAATCCTCGCGCGCCTTGGGGCGATGTTCGGCGGCGTGGACTGCGTGAGCGGGCAGTAGCGGCCATGCCCCTGAACGAAACCCCCTCCGCCAGCCGCGTCCACATAGGTTTTTTCGGGCGCCGCAACGCGGGAAAGTCCAGCCTGCTCAACGCCGTGACCGGCCAGGACCTGGCCATTGTCTCCGACATGAAGGGCACGACCACCGACCCCGTGTACAAGGCGATGGAGCTTTTGCCCCTGGGGCCGGTCATGGTTATCGACACCCCCGGCATTGACGACGAAGGCCCCCTGGGGGATCTGCGCGTGCGCAAGGCGCGCCAGGCGCTGAACAAATGCGACGTGGCCGTTTTGGTTGTGGACGCCCTGTGCGGCAGGGCGCGGGCCGACGAAGAACTTATCCGCCTGTTTGAAGCCAAAAAAGTCAACTACCTTATCGCCAAAAACAAATGCGACCTCCTTCCCGGCGGCGCGGCGGCGGGCGGCCCGGAACAAAGCGCGGCAAACGAAATATGCCTCAGCGCGAAAAACAAAACCAACATCGAAGCCCTCAAGGAAAAAATCGCCGCGCTGGCGCCCACCGAGGAACCCAAGCTCAGACTTGTCGCCGACCTTCTGTCTCCCTGCGACTTTGTGGTGCTTGTTGTCCCCATAGACAAGGCCGCGCCCAAGGGCCGGCTCATCCTGCCCCAGCAGCAGGCCATCCGCGACATTCTGGAAGCCGACGCCGCCGCCATCGTGGTAAAGGAGTTTGAGCTGCGCGAGGCCCTCGCCGCGCTGGGCAAAAAACCCAAACTGGTCATCACCGACAGCCAGGTCTTCGCCAAAGTCTCGGCGGACACGCCCCCCGACATCCCCCTCACGTCCTTCTCGATTCTGTTCGCGCGCTACAAAGGCGAGCTTGCCCTCGCCGCGGCCGGAGCGAAAACCCTGGACAGCGTGAAGGACGGCGACAAAATCCTCATCTGCGAAGGCTGCACCCACCACCGCCAGTGCGACGACATAGGCACGGTCAAGCTGCCGCGCTGGATACGGAATTATACCCGCGCGGCCCCCGATTTTGTGTTTGCCTCCGGCACGGAATTCCCCGATGAGCTTTCGCCCTACAAACTGGTCGTGCACTGCGGCGGCTGCATGCTCACCGGACGCGAAATGAAGTACCGCCAAAACTGCGCGCGCGACCACGGCACGCCCATCACAAATTACGGAATCGCCATCGCCTACATGCAGGGCATCCTGCGGCGCGCCGTCGCCATGTTCCCGCATGTTCTTGCGGAGCTGGTCAGTGAAGAGTGAAGAATAACAGTGTGTCGCGTCCTGGATAAAAGTTGTCACACAAGGAGAGAAAAGATGCGGGATGTGGTACGATACAGTGAGGGGGCAAGCCCCCTGAGCGGGAGCCTCCTCGCCTTTTTTGCGGCAGCGGAGCGCGGTCTTAAGAAAGCCCGCGCCTTCTGGTGATATTCCCAAGGCTGCGGGGTCTCCCGCTACCCCCGGCCTGCACTGATTTTAAAGCCTATCCCCAAATAATTCCCCGCCTTGCACAACAGAATAAGCGAAACCACAGACCGCGCTGACCACACAGCACGGACCACACGGACAGATTTTTTTAGAGTTGTTTGGGAACCCCGGTTTTTTGTCTGTCTTTGTCGGCCTGTCGCCTTTATATACGACAGAGCCGTTTTTGGGCCTCTCGCCCTGTTGCCGGGTGGGCAAAGACACGCCCTGATGGGCGTGCGTTTATTTCGGCGTGCGCAGTCCGTGTTGTCCGTGGTACATTTTCGCCTTTGTGTACTATGCGTTATTTAAGGATAAGCTCTTATTCCTCATTGCTTATTGCTGATTTTTTTCATCTTCACTCTTTTGCCCAAAGCGGGCATAATAGGCCGGGCGCGTTGCCGTGGGCTTGCGCCGTTTTTTGGGAGGCGGGTATGAGAACCGAAAAAGACAATCTCGGCGAGGTGTCCCTGCCGGAGGGGGCTTTGTATGGCATCCAGAGCTGGCGGGCGCGGGAGAATTTCGCGCTGGGATACAAAGGCGTAAACCTGCGGCTGTTATACGCTATCGTAAAAGTAAAAAAAGCGGCTGCCCTTACCTACGCGGGGCTTGCCTGCGGCCCCCGGGACAGGGAGCTTTACCGCGCCGTGGCCGATGCCTGCGACAGGGTGCTCGCGGGGGAGGCGGACGATATGTTTGTCACGGACGCCCTTCAGGGAGGGGCGGGCACTTCGGCCCACATGAACGTCAACGAGGTTCTTGCCAATCTTGC
>JAISXE010000159.1 GCA_031270615.1 Spirochaetia bacterium | reverse complement strand
GTTTTACGCCGCAAATGCGCCAAAATTCCGAATCGAAGTGAAATTATAAATGGATTTTGGAACAGGCTCTCGTACAAACCGCATTTCTTGTGATTTTCGTTTTGAAATCGGAATTGCTGCCGCTTCACTCCACAGGTTGACATGGCCGCATGGATCGGGAAAAATAGACGGGGGGTGTTATGCCAATATCCGAAGAGAGAAGGAGGCTCCTGGCCGAAGACCTGGGGCTTATCCGCAGCGCGAGGAAGAATTTCCGCTACTTTAACCTGGCGGGCAATTTGTCTGTTTTGATGACGCAAAAGGGCGTCGCGGATGGGGAGCTGGCGCGGCGGATGGGGATTCCGAACACGAATGTCAGCAACTGGCGTTTCGGCAAGGCGTATCCGAAAAACAGGGAGCAGTTTAAGGAGATTGGGCTTTGCCTGTGCATGGGCGAGGGGGAGCTGAACTACTTTCTGGTGTCGATGGGGTATCCTCCGCTGTATCCGAAGAATTCTTTCGACGGGGCCTGCATCGCGGCGCTGCACGGCAGCTCCGGCGCGGAAGGCGTTATCGCGGCCTACCGCGAATCTGTCGGGAAACTGAATGGCGCGCGGGCGGGGCTTGGGCAGGTCCAGGGGCCGATTTTGGGCGCGGATGGGGAGGCGAATCCGGATCTGGTGCGCAGCGAGGAGGAATTCGAGAAATGGCTGGCGCGTTACGCGGCTGGTTTCAGCTCCCTGGCCCGGACTGTTTTGCCGAACAAGGAGCTTATACTGTATGCGACGCTTTTTCTTGGCGGTGCTATGTTAGGCGAAATGTATCAGACCGGGGAGCTTCCTCCGGCCATCCGCAGCCTTCTTGATCCGATGGAGGCGGGGAAGGAGTTTTTCCCGAAAGAGCTGCGGAACAAACTGATTGCTTTTGGTTTGTCGAAAAACATGAACGACGCGGACATTGACCGCATCCTGGAACTGGGCCGGCTGCGCCTGTTTTCCAGCCCGGAAACCCCGGTCGAGGCGGCTTTGCTTATGGCGGTGCGGCGGGCGCATATTCGTTTTCCGGTTTACGAGTACAGGTACCTCTGCGATATGTCGGCGCTTCTGGGCGCGATTCTGAGAAAACCCGCCAGCGGAAGCCAGGATTTGAAGGAATCGACGATCTGGCGTCTGAGTTTTTATTCCCAACTGGCCGATGAGATATCCGAGAGGCTTGAAACCGCGGGCCTGCTGAGTGGGAATTATTTTTCGGCGGGTTTGCGCGATGATGTGGACCGCGAGTTTGAAAAATATTACACGGCCCTTTCAGGGGAGGGGGAGAAACACCTGGCGGACTATGTGGGGGACATTATCGCGGTTCTGGCGGAGGACGGGGATTTCCCGGAAAAGGATGTGGGCGACGCGCGCGAGATGCTGGGGCAGGGTTAGGGGCGGGGGGCAAGGAATTTGGCCACTGACGGGGCGGACAGCACGGAGAAAGCAAACAGGCAACTGTTCAGCCGGAGAAGAAAACCACGGGCCTCACGGACAGACACGAACGGGAAGGGCGCCTAAGCGCGAAGGCGAATAAGGGAAAAGCAGGAAAAAAATGTATTCCCGTCCGGGTGGTCGGTGGCTTTCAGCGGTCTGTGCCGTCCGTGGTTTCTTTTTTTGGGGGCCGTGTCACCTGATCCACACATACAAAAGCGCGGCGCAGACGGTTCCCAGGCCGATGGTGATTGACAGGAAAAACCAGGGCGGCAAATGAAGCTGTTTTTTTCGGGGAGGCCGCGCTGCGGGGGCGGGGCCTTCAAACATACCTGGGTTCAGGATTTCGATGGACGAGGCGGCGCCCTGCGAACACCAGGAGGGATTCAGGTACCCGCAGGAGGGGCAGCCGAAGCGGAATTCCAGGGCCTCGCCGGAATAGCCGCATTTCGGGCAGCGCACGTCGGTAAAAAACCTTCCGCAGTAGGGGCAGATTTTATCCCGCGCCGAAACTTCTTTTTTGCAGTTCTGACAGAAAAAAGCCGGTTCCGCCATAAGCGCCCCTATTTCTTCCTTACCGCCAGCAGCGTCAGGTCATCGTACTGGTCGTCTTCGCGCAGGTGCGTGTAAAAATTGTAGTTCGGGTATTCTTCGGGGTTTGGATTGTTCATTGGGTGCGAATAATACCTGGAATAAAGCGCGAAGGTTTTTTGCAGAAACTCATCGACAACCTTGTCGACCATGACGCGGTCGTTTTCATTCGCGTCGGGGTGGGGGTAGATGCGCCAGATCTTTTCCACGGAAACAAGGGCCTTGACGACGGTCTCCGCGGTGGGTTCGCAGGCGGAAAAATCGAAGACGAGCTGCTCGTTCCGGATCGGGTTATCCGCCTTTTCCAGAAGGAATTTCCTCCGGTTCATGGCGGCCTCGAAAATGGCCTTGATTCTGTCGTTGCCCAGCATCTCGTCTTCGATGGGTTCGTCGCCCTCCTTTGCGGGGGGAAGCTGCATGACCTCGAAATTCGGTTTGCGCAGTTTCCGGTGCGATTCTTCCACGCCGTCAGTAAAAAGCATGTTGATGTCGCCGGGGTTCAGCTTGATTTTCGTCTGCTCGAAGGGGGACTTCATTTCGACCATAAAGTTGGGGAATACGCCGGTCGCGGGGCTGTCGTTCATAAGGCGCTGGGCAAAACTTTTTTTGGCGGAATCGTAGATGTTCAGGATCCTGTCCCCCGCGTGGGTGACGTTGCTGATGCCGCTTTTCACGTTCAGAACGCCCAGGGTCATGGCGGCGAAGCGCCCCTTAAAACCGAGGGATTCAACAATGTCGTTTATCCGGTAAAGAAGGGGGACCATATCGATTTTGCCTTTCGTCATGTCGTGGTCCTTGAAGTAGGATATGAAAACGGTGGCAACCTGGACCATGATAAGGGCGGCGGGAACCCCCTTGCCGGAAACGTCGCACTTGATAAAAGCGTAATGGGTTTCGTCAAGTTTGTGGTATTCAAAGTAGTCGCCCGAGACGCCCTTCGCGCCTTCGTAGTATCCGAAGAACTCCGCATCGTTTGTTTCAATGCGCCCTGTGGTCATCTTCTTTCCGCTGGGGCCGACCTCAAGGGGGATGAACATCTTCTGGATTTCCTTGCCGACTGTCAGGTCCTTGCTTGCCGCGGCGGCCCGCGCAAGGCCCCGGGTCATCTGGTTGATGGCCTGCGCGAGATCGTTGATCTCGTCCCGCGTTTTTACGTCTATCTCGTAATCCCGCAGCTCTTCCTTGTCCTCGGTTCCGCTTATCTTTTCAACCCCCTGCACCAGGCGCTGTATCGGGATGATGGTGATGGATGCGAGGATCATCGCCCCGCCAATGCCGATGACAACCGCCAGGAGGGCGATGCCCGCGGTAATCATAACGAGAATGCGCCGCGAGGTGGAAAGCTGCGCCATGATGGTTTCGGTGGAAACGCCAAGTCGGATAAGGCCGCGAAAATACGTATCCACCCCCGTCGTGCGGTACAGAACGGGTTTGTAGAAGGTGTAATGCAGGATGCCGGGGTCGAGTATCCGTGTCCCCGCGATGTCCCGCGCCGTATAAAAGATTCTTTTGTACCAGGGCTCTTCGGAATAATCGTGCCGCTCGATGTTGAACTCAGGGTAGGCCCGGACGGTTTGGGAGAGGGAGGAAAGGTTTTCGTTGAACTGCTCCTGCAACGTGCGCATGGCGGTCTGGACATCCGCCAGGCGCGCCTGGGAAACGGCGTCGCTCCTGGTAACAAGGCTGCGGGCTTCCTCGGTGAGCTTGTCCATTTCCACGGTAATGTCGGAAACCGAAGCCCGCGCTTTTTCGTTGATTTCCAGGGCAAGGGCGTCGGTGAGATCGGAAAGATCGTCCTTGATGCGGCTGACGCCGGGGTTGATGGTCTGCGTATCGATTTTGCCGACGATGTCGGGATCGTTTGACGCCCACACATACCCATAGGAAGCTATATCGTTTTGGCCCCTCCCCGTGATCGTCGCGTACTCGGCCTCGTTCATGGCCGATATTTGCCTGGGCAGCACGATAAGCTCAAGGACGGTTGCCGTGGGCAGGTATGTGCGGGCGCCCGTGGCAAGGCTTTCCAGGAGAACCGAGGCGCGCTCGTACAAGCCGGAGGCGAGGTTGCGCTCGTCGTTGGCGGACATATATACCCCAAGCGGCACCGACACCAGAAGAACAACCGAAATAACGAGTACCGTGATAAAAAACGTGAATTTCAAACGCAGACCGAGTCCTTTTCTCTTCATAACCCTCATCCTTTCCTGCTTTTTCACCCAATGCATGGTGTTCCCCGTTACCAGGGCAACGGCTTCAAGCCGCAGTCTGCGCCCCTCGTTTGCCAATTCCCCAATCCTGGCAATGGAGAAAAACATGGCGAAACCGAGGAACACAACGAGAACCCCCAGCATCAAAACCTCGCCCGACAGAAAAAGGGGCGCTTTCCGGACAGGTTCCAGCCGCGGATCGTAATAGATCGTGTAATCCCCGAACTTGATGGTTCCAGAGCGCTCCAGATGCAGCATGCTGCGGGCAAAGGCAAGGCCCCGTTCGGGATGGATCACGCCGATATGGTAATCGCCTGTCTGGATCTCGGGAACCACGGGGCCGCTGATGTTCCTGTCGCCGCTGACGCTGAAGGCCCCGGAGTTTCCGCGAAAAACATAGTCCCAGGGCTCGTTCCCGTCCCGGTCCAGGATGACACGCGAAACCTCGCCCTCCTCGCTGAAGCCCCGGCCCGTCAGGCTGAAATGGATGCGGCCCATAAGGTCCTTCTCCGCCCGGACCAGGGAAATATAGGTGACGGGCCGGTACTTGTTCAAGGCTACGAACACCGCCTGTTTGGGGCCTATGTTGCCCACCGTGTCAATGGCCGCCACGGAAAGCATCCACAGGCCATTGTCGTTATTCTGGAAGGAAACCGACGGTTCGTGGAGCATCAGCGTTTTGGGAGGATCCGGCGGGGCGGGGGGGCCTCCGCGCAGGGCATCCCGCCCCGGGCCCGCGTACTGGAAGGCGTAGGTATAGCCGGCTATGTCGTCCCCCGTTGGAGGCACCCACGACAGGGTGAAGGTGTTGGACACCAGATAGCCCTGCTCGTCTTTTTCCGGCTCGGCAAAGGCAACGCTCCCCGGAGGCGTCGTGTCCCGCTCGTATACCATGGTCGCCGGCTTTGACCAGTTGCGGGCGTAGTCCTGCGCCGCTATATGGAAGTACCAGGGGCCGTCCTTGTCCGCGGTAAAAACGGCGCCGCGCACATTCTCCAGCGCCGTGATTTCGCTGCCAAGACGCGGCTGCGGGTCGCGGGACCACTCGTAGGTATAGCCCGCTATCCCTGAGGAATCGCGGGGGCTGGCCCATCTGAAGCGCACCTCGTTGCCGGAGGCCCTTTTGCCCTGGGTGAAATTCACGGGGGTTATTTCGGGCGGCCGCACCGTCGTGTCCGGTTTCAGGTAGTAAAGGTGGGAGCGCGTATCCACGCTGTTCTCCCACAGGATGTACAATTCGTCTCCGTTGGTTACCGGCCGGCCAAAGGTGGAAACCCCCGGCATGGGGCTTATGTCCCTGTCCACCCATAGAGGGCCGCTTTTGAGCGCAAGGATGATATGGTCGGCACCCAGCCGGTTATCGAACCACAAAAGGTAGGTGGTATTGTTATAGCGGATGATCTGCGGGAAATTCGCGGCCCGTATCCCGGAGGTAACCGCCTCCGGGCTTCCCAGGAGGCGGCCCGCCGCGTCGATTTCCATATAGTAAATGTGCTTCGCGTTTCTGCCGTAGCGCCGTTCCCAGACAACGGCAAGGTTCCCGTTCACCGCGCCGATGTGGGGCCGCTGGTTGTCAAAAGACCCCGCCTCCGTCAGACTCCCGTCCACGACTTCGGAAAACCGCGTCAGGGCCTGGAGCGGCCCCCAGGTTCTTCCCCCGTCGGGACTGGTCTTCATGTAAAGCTGGTAGGAACCGCTGCCGCCCGTGCGCAGGGACTGGAACACGACATGCTCCCGCCCCTGGAAGGAGGTATGCTGGGGCAGGAAGCTCAAAGTCAGCTCCGGTTCCGGGGCGAAAGGCTGGAACTCCGACCAGTTTGAACCGTCGCTTGAGAGCGCGTAAAAAATGGAGAGGATTTCGTTCAGCTCCCGCGTCACGAACAGCAGGAAACCGCCGTCCGTTTTCCGGAAAAGGCGGGGGGCGACCGTCGTGGTAAGGGGAAAGCTCGTGTCCGATTTGGAAAAGGTTTCCCCCCCGTCTGAGGACACGAAAAAGTCTATACTGTTGGCCCCGGACAGGACGGCAAGGAAAATACTCCCGTCGGCGCCCATGGCAAGGGAAAAGATGGAGTTCACATCGCCAAAAAACGGGTATGGCCCGGCAAAACGCTGGTTCGTGGTCCAGGTTTCCCCGTCCCGCGTCGTCCTGATGGAGATATAGTTGTCCCCCTGCCCGCTTCCCCTGGCCTCGACTTCCTGCCACGCGAAAGCCATAAGCCCGCCGCCGGAAACCGCCTGGGGAAACCGGCCGGGGGAAGGCGAGAGCCTTTCCGGGGCCTCCCAGTACAGAATCTGGGCGCACAGGGGGGAGGAAAATCCTATGCACAGAAGAAGCCCCGCGAGAAGGACTTTCGGCACGCCGCTCAAATTTGCGATTCTATCCTCCTCCGCAGGTCCTCAAGCGGGGGATAATTCCTGCCCGCGGGAGTCTGCAAAAGTCTTTGCACGATGGCAAGGGCCTCAAAGTAATTCTGGTTGGAAAAAAGCTGCTGGGCCCTGCGAAAATCCTCCTCCGCGGCGCTCGGCAGGACAGCCACAACGGTGCTGCCTCCTATGCCCTGCAAGCGGGTCTTTATTTCTATGGCCTGGGAGTTGTTGGGATCCAGCCTCAGCGCCTCGTTGACCTGGGCCAGGGCAATGTCGAACTGGCCCGTCTCGTTGCGCATGACCGTGCCGTAGGCCAGTTGGCTCAACCGCTTCGACTCGGCAAGCGCCCTGCGGTCCGGCGGCGGCCTCCTGATACCCAGCCGTATTTCCACATCGTAAATCGCCTGGTTCAGGCCGGGAAAGTTCGCGTCTATCTGCCGCAGGTCCCGCAGCTCGTTGTAGGTCTCCTCGGGGGCCGTGTTTATTTTGCCCACCGCCGAATCGAACATGGTCTGGAACAACTGCCTGCTGTTCGGGGGGTCCCGCAAAAAGGACACCCTCAGGGCAAGCACGCTCGCGGCCTGGTTATAGGGGAAAGTCCTTTTGACCTGGGAGATCTTCTCGTCGGCGCTGGAAAGGCGGGCCAGGGCCTCCCGCCGGTTTCCCGCCGTGACAAGCCCCTGGGCCATCGTGTAGTCCTCCCGCGCCAGGTTCAGAAGCTGGTTCATCTCGGTGTACAGGGGATCGGTTACCAGGATCTCCCGCATGGAGCTGACCAAAAGCGCGTTGCGCACGAACCCGAGCCAGTAGGCGATTTCCGGCTCCTCCGCGGTCTGCGTGGTCTGCCAGCGCAGTTGGGCGCGGGAAAGAACGCCCTCGGCATCCTCGTACCTCCCGTTGTTATAAAGGTTCTTCCCCTGATCGATAAGCGCCCGCACCTCGGCCACCACCTTCCTGTTCTCCGCCTCCATCATGGCGCTGTTCAAAGCAAAAAGACGCTCGTCGCTCTGGGACCTTAGCTCCTCGTCGTCCTGGAGGGCAAGGCTGTTGGAAAAACCCTGCCGCGCCGCGGCAATGGCCCTTCGCGCAGCCTCGAAGTTGCCCGCGGCGATGGCGGCCTGGGTCTCGTTCAGGCGCAGCGTGCCCTCGCTCTTGTACCTTTCGGCCTGCAGGACATTCGCCCGCGCCGTGGCCGCCATCGCCGGAATCTGCGAGCGCAGCCCCTGGATTTCCGCCACAACGCCCGATGCGTCCCGCAGTTTCTGGGCGATGCCGGGATAGCCCGTAAAACGCGACTCCTCGCTTGAGTATGTGTTCACATAGCCCCGCGTCTGCCCCTCAAGCCCGTCAAGCCGCGCGCGCAGGGCGGCAAAAACGGTAAGGGCCTGCGCCGGGTAAAACGCGACTCGGGCCTCGGCCTCGCCCTCAGCCTGCTGCCTCACGCCCGTGGCGAACTCCACCCCCCTGCGGTAATCCGCCTGGGACCCGGCAAGCCCCTCCGTAATGGGCACAAGCTGCGCTTCCGCCATCCTGTCCACCGTCCTGACCTCAAGCTGCGACATCCGCTCCGCCCAGGCGTCCAAATCGCCGCGGAAAACCCCTATCGCATCCCGCGCGTCCTCCGGGGCAAGGGGGTTGTCCGCGATCACCGCGCCGGAAGCCCGCCAGGCGGCCCGCAGGGAATCGACGGAAATGGAAACCTGCACGATGTTCCGCCGGTACGCGGCCAGCTCCTCAAACGCGGCAAGCCCCGCCACATCCTCCTGCCCCACCCCGGCAAGCAGGCCCACAAGATTGGAACGGCCTTCCGCCAGGCCCTGCATGGCCGACACGCGCAGAAAAAGCGGCGCCTGCGAAACCGCGACCTTCCAGCCCTCCGCGCTCAAAGCCGCGCCCCGCGCGGGAAGCGCCTCGAACCACAGATCCAAAACCCGCCGCGCCTCCCCGGCAGCGAGGCCCGCCTCCGCGAAGCGCGCCGAAGCCACGGCCCATTCGCGGTTTTCCTCCGCCGCGCGGCCTTCCTCCAAAAGAAGCGCCGCCCTGGCGCACAGAAAATCGGCCGCAGGCCCGGAAACCGACTCGAGCACCCTCTGGGCCGCGCCCTTTATCCCCTCGGTCTCCCGCGAATTCGGGCGGCCTCCGATAAGCCTTTCCGTATAAGCCAGGAAAATATCCTCCCGGTCATCCAAAACAATATCGTTCTGCGCCTGCAACTGCGAAACAGCCGAAAGCGAGCCGCCAGCCAAACGCGCCACCGGGCGGAAAATTTCCCCATAGCGCGCGATGGCCGCCTGAAAAGCCGCGGCGTCCGAGCCCTGCGCGGCCGCCCGTATGTCCCCAAGCGCCTGCCTCTGCGCGGCCTCCGTGTCGCGGAAAACCCCCGCCTGCCGCCGCACCGAATCAATAACCGCATCCACCCTGCCGCGCACGACATTCCCGTAACCCGCCCTGTCGAAACGCTCCCTTCCCAGCCCGATGGCCTCTTCGTACATCGCGCAGGCCTGCCAGTATTCGCCCTGGCCCAAAAGCGCAAGGGCCGCGTCCATGATACGCGCGAATTCCTGCTGCTCGTAAATGAACTGGGCGGACTCCCTGGCCTTTTCCAAAGCCGCCACCGTGGCGGGGTTGGGGTTGGGGTCCAGGGCCTCAAGCTCCCGGACAAGCGCCAAAGCCCGCACCACATCGCGCTCCTCGTACAGTATGCGGATCAGCTCCTCGTAACGGTCGCTGTAGGCCTCCCGGTACAGGCGCACCTGCCGGATAAGGTTCTCCGCCTCGGCGGTCTTTTCCGGATCGCCGCGGATGACCTCGGTCAAAACGAGAAGGGCCTCGTTGTAGCGCTTCTCCGCGATAAGCCGCCGGGCCGTGTCAAGCCCCTCCTCCTGGCTGCCCCCCGCGCACAGACTTCCCCCCCCAGCCACAAAAAAAACGAGAATCCCCACATAGATACAGAGCCGTCTTCCTATTCCTGCCACTTCCCGAATCTCTATCCTAATTATACCCCTAAACCTGATTATAGTTTATCATATTTATCGGCATAAATCAGGGGGAAAAAACACCCCTGTAGGGCATCGGCGTTTACTTTTCTCAATCGTATTGATCATTTTAGCACATTTTTTGCGCCCCCACCCAGGCGCAAAAAACCGGGCTATCCGCTCCAATCTTTTGGCTGCGCCAAAAGGATTTCCGCTTCTATCCCTTGTGCCCCACGGGCTGATTGCGACCTTAACTTGTTGGCAGTGGGAAGCCCGCGGGTGCGCCAGGGATTGGAGGGGCGCGCAGCGGCCACGCGCCGAGCGCGGGGCGGAACCCCCGGAAAGCCCGGTTTTTTGCGGAGCAAAAAAGGCGCCCAAAAACCCGCGCTTCTTTTTCCAAAACCGGCCGATAATGGAGGAGGATTCCTGTAGAATATTTTTTGGGTACGGAGTATACTTTAGGCATGGCGCGGCCTCGGGCAGGTTTGCTTTTCCTGCTGGTTCTGACAGTTTCGTTTCCTCTTTTTGCGGCGGACTTCAACGATGTTTACGCGGACGTGGCGGAGGATTTTGAGTTTTTGCAGGATCCCAACACCGGGATGACCGTTTTTCCTATACTGACGATTCCGCTGGGCGGCGAGTACGAGGGCATGGGGACGGCCTACACCGCGGTCGCGAGGGATTCGAGTTTTTTCGATGCGAACCCGGCGGCTTCGGCGATGATGAGGTACACGGAGCTTTCGGTGATGCATAACAACTGGATAGCGGATACCAATATCGAGGGCATCGTCTATGCCAACCGCGAGGACAGGTGGGGCTACGCCTTTGCGGGAAAATTCCTCTATGTGCCGTTTACCGGCTATAACTACTGGGGCGAGAGGACTTCCACGGGGTACTACTCCGAGACAATCGCCATTGCGAATGTCTCGAGGAACTTTTTCGCGGATTACTATTTCAGCGGCGTTTCCCTGGGGGCGAACCTCAAGGCGGCCTACCGCCACGTTTCCGAAAATATCGCCGTGGGCCAGTCGGCTTTCGGCGTGATGGCCGATGTGGGCATGCTGACCCGTTTCGATTTTATGAAGCCTTACTATTCGCGGGACAAAAACGCGGCTTTCGGCATGACGATAAAAAACCTGGGTCCCAGCGTCATGGGGGAACCCCTGCCCATGTCGCTTACCACGGGAATAGCGTATTCCTTTTTCCGGCCCTGGCTGCTGGCCCTTGATGTCAATGTGCCGTTTTCTTTCAACCAGAAGGACTACCCTGCGGAAAAACCGGGCGGGGCTTTGGGGAGCAGCCTGAGCCTGACTGATTTTTTTTCCGTGCAGGCGGGGTTCCTTATCAAGGGCGGCAACCCCCGCGTCTCCGTGGGCAGCCTCGTCGGCATGGACGATTTCAGCCTCGTGGTCAACTACACGCTGGATATGACGACGCAGCTTTCAAACCTTGACCGTTTCAGCGTTGCGATGAAGATCAATCTTGGGGACAACGGCAGGGAGGAGCGCTACCAGAGGGCCACGGAGCTGTATCTGGCGGGGGTCGATTTCTACGCGAAGGGGGACATTTCCCAGTCCATAGCCTACTGCGAGAAGGCCCTTGAAATCGATCCCGACTATGTGCCCGCGCAGGAGACAATCGATATGGCCCGCCGCGGCCGCGACTTGCAGATCAGGATGGAAGAACTCCAACGGCTCGAATAAAAAAACCGTATCAAAGGGGAAGAGGGACCACTGACCCCACCGAAGAAGACGGACAAGAGGGACAAAGAATTTAACCGCCAACTCCGCTATTTTTAGGCTGCTTATGTTCTAAGTCCTTGCATTACAAGGACTTAATAAATTATAGGCAAGATAACGTTAGGATGCCTATGTTTTGCTGATTTCATATATAATAAGGCGTTATACCATAGGATAGCTAATTTCAGCGGGGTTATGGATTAAAGAAATTGTTTTGTAACTATTCAGCCAAAGGGGATGCAAAGGAGGGCTGTCCCAGGGCGGGCTGGTAGTATGAACACGCAGGGCCTGGCTGCGGGAAAAAACGGGTACCCCTCCGGCGGCCCCTCCCCATT
>JAISXE010000157.1 GCA_031270615.1 Spirochaetia bacterium | reverse complement strand
ATTGGAGCGAAAAGCCCGGTTTGCGGCGTTTTACGCCGCAAATGCGCCAAAATTCCGAATCGGAGTGGAATTACAAATGGGTTTTGGAACAGGCTCCCATAAAAACCGCATTTCTTGTGATTTTCGTTTTGAAATCGGAATTGCTGCTATCGCCCCCCCCTGGCTTGACAATTTTCGCGTTTTCCGTTTTGATGGTCCCAGTATGGAAAATCGGCGGCGTGCATACGGGACGGCAAAAAGGCGCGTGCCAGCCTTTGCGGGCGGCATCTTTCACTGCATGGGCGCGTATGCGGCAAGCTCCCTGTTCCTTCGGGAATGGGGAGCTTTTTTTTTATCCAAAACAAGGAGGTCCTATGAGTTTTGAAGAGGAAATCCGCAAAGCGGCGGAGGAAGAAGGCGGCTGGTGGAACGCGCATTCCCATCTGGACAGGGCGCTGGTCATGGACGCCAGGTATGTGGCCCATGCGGACATGGATCCCTGGGAAATAGCGACATACCCGCTTGAAGTCAAACAGCATACCACGGGGGTTCTGCACGGAGGCACGGCGTACACAAAAGAATCCCTGCGCGAGAGGATTTCCTCGGCCCTGGAGCAGTCCCGGCGGCACGGCGTCACGCGCATTGACAGTTTCATCGACACCACGGCGGACGGCGTGGGACTGCGCGCCCTTGAATGCGCCCTGGAAGTAAAACAACAATTCGCCGGCACCATCGACTTCCGCGTGGGGGCCTACCCGATTTTCGGATTCAAGGACGACAAACCCGAACGCTGGGAGGTTTTCCGCGCAGGCGCGCAAATCGCGGATTTCATCGGAACCCTGCCGGAGCGCGACGCCCGCAGGGGGCACATAGGCTTCCGCGAGCATTTCCGCCGGGTCCTGGAGCTTGCCAATTCCCTTGGGCAGAAGGAGCTGCACTTCCATGTGGACCAAACCAACCGCCCCGAGGAGGACGGGACGCTTACCCTGATTGAGGCGGCGCGCTGGCTGCGGCCGGACCCCCTCGGCCACGCGGAAAAAAGGCCCCCCACGATATGGGCGGTCCACGCCCTGTCCGTATCCTCGTACACCGAAGAGCGTTTCCGCGCCGTCGTGGAAGGACTCAAAGAAACCAATATCGGCATTATCGTGTGCCCCTCGGCCACCCTGTCCAACAAGCAGGACAGGCGGCTGAAGGTCCCCATGCATAACAGCATCACGCGGGTACTGGATTTCCTCGCGGAAGACATCCCCGTGCGCATCGGCACGGACAACGTGCAGGACTTTTTCCTCCCCGCAGGGAGCTTCGATTTGTACGATGAAATATTCGTCGCCGCCAACGCGCTGCGCTTCTACAATTACTCGACCTGGGCAAAAATCGCCACAGGGAAAAAACTCAACGAAGTGGATAAAATGAAAATCCGGGGCGCGCTGAAAAACTAGGCCGGCTTGGCCGGTCATAAAAAGAACGAGTGTTCAATCACGATCTTTATCCCAATCAGAACAAGGACGGCCCCGCCCGTAAATTCAGCCTTTGATCGAAAGCGCGTTCCAAACATATTGCCGATCATTACCCCGCACATTGCAATAAAAAACGTCGTCGCGCCCGTTATCAACACCGCCGTATATATGTTGACCTGAAAAAAAGCAAATGTTATCCCTACAGCCAGCGCGTCAATGCTCGTCGCAATGGCCAGAACCAGCATCCTCATAAACCCAAAAGAATCCCCGCCCATCCTTCTTCCCCCGCGTTCTTTCGAAAAACTATCCCGCATCATTTTCCCGCCAATAAACCCAAGCAAAACAAACGCGATCCAGTGGTCCAAATTTTCTATCTTAGCCACAAAATAAATACCCACAAAATATCCAAGCATCGGCATAAGCGACTGAAAGGAACCAAAATACACACCCGGAATTATTATTTCCCGCAGCTTGGGCTTTTCTATCGACAAACCCAAAGAAATTGACACAGCAAATGCGTCCATTGCCAGCCCTATGGCAATGAAAACAATTTCCAGCAAACCCATAACAAGCAAACCTCTCTATCATTAGTATAACTACCCGCCGGCATTTGTCCAGTTCGCGCTTCGCCGCGGCTGAGTGCGATTAGCTTTTCGCTGCATTTTGTGGGGGAAGTCTCCCACTGTCAGCAAGTTAAGAAAAATATCTGCGCCTTTTTGGCGCTCCCGCGCCAAAAAACGGGCTTTCCGCTGCAATTCCTCAGCCCCTGCGGGGCTTGCGGGATTTCCGCTGCAATCCCTGGCGCCCCACGGGCTGACCTATGCCTTAACTCGTTGACAGTGGTAAGTCTCCCTCTGCGGGCGCACACGGCGCGATTTGCCGGGATGCATGGGCGAGCAACGATTTTGCCTTGCAAAATCGTGACCAGCCCCCGCGATTTCCGAAGGCGCTTTTTGCCGTGGCAAAAAGCGCCCAAATTCTTATCCCCGCACTTCACCCTCTTTCTCCACATTCTGTCTGTGTCTGTCCGGGTCTGTCTGTGAGGTCCGTGGTTTGTCTTATTCTTCCGCGCCTCCCCTGGCTTGGCCATACGAAAAATGCCGCGTTTCCGGCTATAAGCATGTTCCGTGTTATTAGGAGGCGTTTAGCCTGCAAGCGTCTTTT
>JAISXE010000109.1 GCA_031270615.1 Spirochaetia bacterium | reverse complement strand
ACGCGCCGCCCTGGGCAATCAGCCTGCGCGCGTCCGCGCGCGAGGCGCACAAATCCGTCATGGCGAAAAGCTCAATCGCCGAAACGCCCTTCGCCAGGATTTCCGCAGGCAGCGCCTTTGAGGGAACCGCCGACTTATCCTCCCCGCCGCCGCCGAACATCGCACGGGCGGCAGCCAAAGCCTTTTCCGCCTCCTCCCCGCCGTGGATAAGAGCCGTAACCTCAAACGCGAGCCTCTCTTTTGCCTCGTTGACGCCCGCATCCTGTGCCTGCCCCAGGCGGCGGCACTCATCCGCCGGCAAAAAAGTAAACATCAAAAGAAAACGCTCCACATCCGCGTCGGGAACATTCCGCCAGTATTGGAAAAACTCGTAAGGCGAAACCATCCTCGGATCAAGAAACAGCGCGCCCTTCTCCGTCTTGCCCATCTTCTTGCCATCCGCCGTGGTAACAAGCGGAAAAGTCAAACCAAAAACCTCAAGCCCCTCAAGCCGCCGGACAAGCTCCACGCCCGCCACGATATTGCCCCACTGGTCGTCCCCGCCTATCTGCAAACGGCAGCCGTGCCTGCGGCACAACTCAAGAAAATCGTAACTCTGCAAAAGCTGGTAGTTAAACTCCACAAACGACAAACCCGTCTCCAGCCGCTTTTTGTAAGACTCAAAAGTCAGCATGCGGTTCACCGAAAAATGCGAGCCTATGTCCCGCAAAAAATCAATGTAATTCAAGCCCGCCAGCCAGTCCTTGTTGTTCACCGTAAAAGCCGTCTTCCCGTCAAAACCGATAAAACGGTCCAGTTGCGCGTGGATGGCGCGGGCGTTCCCGTCTATCTCGGCGTAGGACAAAACCTTCCGCATCTCCGTCTTGCCCGAAGGATCGCCAATGCGCGCCGTGCCCCCGCCCACAAGGGCAATGCCCGTATGCCCCGCCGCCCGCAAATGCCGCAAGGCGAAAAACGGAACCATGTGGCCTATATGCAGGCTCGCCCCCGTGGGGTCGCAGCCAATGTAAAACGCGACAGCCCCCCCGTCCAGAGCAGCCGAAAGCCCCTCAAAATTCGTGCACTGCTTTATAAAACCCCGCTCCCCAAGCGTCCGCAACGCCTCGTTCATACCCCTAAACCCTCGCGTATTCCCTGATGCTCTTCTTAATCACCGCAGCCAGGTCCTCGGCCCTCACCCGCCGCTGCTCCATGCTGTCCCTGTCGCGCAGCGTCACCGTCCCGTTCTCTTTGGACTCGTAATCGACAGTCACGCAGTAGGGCGTACCCACCTCGTCCTGCCGCCGGTAGCGCCGCCCAATGGAACCCGACTGGTCGTAGAAAGTCGTAAAATCCTCGCGCAGCTCCCCCTCGATCTTCCGCGCGATCTCCGCAAGCCCGTCCTTCTTCACAAGAGGAAAAACCCCCACCGTGATTGGCGCCACAAGCGGATGGAAGTGCAGCACGGACCTCGCCTCCCCGCCCGGAAGAACCTCCTCCTCGTAGGCATCGCACAGAACCGCAAGCACGCTGCGCGTCAGCCCCGCCGAAGTCTCGATAATAAACGGCAGGTAACGTTCCTTTGTCTCCTCATCCAAATAAGAAAGATCCTTACCCGAAAACTCGCTATGCCGCGACAAATCGTAGTCCGAGCGGTTATGCACGCCCTCAAGCTCGCGCCAGCCCATAGGAAACTCGTACTCAATATCGTAAGCGTCTTTCGCATAATGCGCAAGCTCGTCCGGCCCATGCCGGTGCCAGCGCAGCTTGTGCCCCCGAATACCCAGCTTTTTGTAGTAGTCCATCCGCTTCCCGCGCCACTTCTCGAACCACCCCTCATCCTCGCCCGGCTTCACGAAATACTGCATCTCCATCTGCTCAAACTCGCAGGTGCGGAAAATAAAATTCTTCGTCACAATCTCATTGCGGAACGCCTTACCCACCTGCGCGATGCCAAAAGGAATCTTCAGGCGGCTGGTCTGCATGCAATTGCGGTAATTCACATAAATACCCTGGGCCGTCTCCGGCCGCAAATAAATAACCGACGCGTCCCCCTCCACCGGCCCGATATGCGTCCTGAACATCAAATTAAACTTGCGCGTATCGGTAAGCTCCCCCCCGCACTCCGGGCACCTCCTCGACCCCCGGCTCTCCTCCGGCAGCATATCCTCGCGGAAACGCTGCTTGCACTTCTTGCAATCCACCAGCGGATCCGTAAAGTTCTCCACATGGCCCGACGCCTCCCACACCCTCGGATGCATCAGAATCGCCGCGTCCAGCCCCACAATATTGTCGTGCAGCTGCGTCATCTCCCGCCACCAAAACCGCTGAATACGGTTCTTCAGCTCCACCCCCAGCGGCCCGTAATCCCAAGCCGACGACAGCCCCCCGTAAATCTCGCTGGACTGAAAAACAAAACCCCTCTGCTTGCACAAAGACACCAAAGTTTCCATCGTGAGTTCCGCCATACACATCTCCACCTAGTACGATTAGAATAAGCAAAAAGTATAAACCAAAAAAAAAGAAGCGCCAATACCCTGGAGCAGGGAATTAATAAACAAAAAGTAATAAACAAGAATTTGGGCGCATTTTTCGCGGCGTAAAACGCCGCGAAAAACCGGGCTTTCCGCTCCAATCTTTTTTGCGGCCCAGGGCCGCAAAAAAGGATTTCCGCTTCAATCCCTTGCGCGGCCCAGGGGCTTTCCGCTGCAATCGCCCTGTTGCCGTTATTTTCAACAACAACTTTTTAGGGGATCTCGCCATGCTGCCTGCAAGGATCAACACGGTCCCGCGTGCCGCACAGCGGCGTCTTGCGCGGCCCAAGGGCTTTTTGCCATGCTATATGGGACCAGTCTGCGCCGCTGCGGTTTGTTTTCCGCCGCCCCCTGCATTACTGGTATCACAGCGACATGTGTGATATATTCAGAATACGACCAAAGAAGAGAATTACGCCTATTGGCTGAATTGGCAATAACGATTCCGGCGGAAACATACAGCCTCGCGGATGCCCTTTCCGCCCATTATCTTACTGCCCGTTACCCCGATTTTGCGGGACGGCCGGGCTTGCAAGTAAATGAAGAAACGGCAAAAGATTTTTTGCAAAAAACCAGGGAGGTATACACATGGCTTTTGACATTGAAACAATAGGCCGGGAAGCCCGGCGCTACGCCGCTGATGTGAGCCGTGAAATGCCGGTGGAAAAAGCGCTGCTCTTTGGGTCCTGCGCAAAGGGCTGCGCCG
>JAISXE010000099.1 GCA_031270615.1 Spirochaetia bacterium | reverse complement strand
GGGCCGCGGCTTGTGGTTTTTTCGGGTTTGATGCACAATGGGATCATGAAACGCTACCTTAAGGAAAACTTTGACGCAATCGAGCCGGTACGCTGTCCCTGCGGCTGGGCAAAGAGGGCATTTGCGTTGCCGGAAAACCGGACGGCGACTTTCCACCAGGTGGAAATTTCCGCCGACTCCCGCGTCCACTACCATAAGCGGATGACCGAAATGTATTTCATCCTGGAAGGCGAAGGCCGCCTTGAGCTGGACGGCGAGGAGGTCCCCGTGAAACCGCAGGATGTGGTCATGATACGGCCGGGCTGTCGGCACAGGGCCGCCGGAAAAATGAAAATCATCAACGTTGCCGTTCCGGCTTTTGATCCTTCTGACGAATTTGAGGACTAGTAGGCCGGTTGCATTAAAGAGCAGGATATAGCAAAAAAATCAACCACGGACGACGCGGACAAAAGATGGGGAATTAGGAATGAGGAATTAGGAGTTAGGAATTACCCGTTCCTTTACCATTTGGACGGTCTGCGCGATAAGGAGGCTGATGGGTTTTGATTCAAGACCGACTATCGTAAAATGCTGCTGGGCTATGGGGACAAGGAACTTTTCCGCTTTGCTGGAAAAAACCGCCTGGGCGATAAGGGCGCTGACTTCCCCCATCATCGCGTCTGGTATCACGATGCCGATGGGTCCCAGAATAATATCCGCGGAGGCCGCCGAGACGCGTATCGCGTTTTCCCCGGAAGCCCCCCTGTCCGCTCCGGCCCTGAGCATGCGGTCCGTCGCCGAGGCGTTTGTCCCAAGCGCGATAATCTCGGCCCTGTCCCCGATTTCCTGCCTGAGCTGGCCTGCAAGCTGCGCCCCGATGCCCCCGCCCATGCCGTCAATAACCGCGATTCTCATGGGCATAGTATGCCACCATCCCGGAGGATTTGCAAGCCGCGGCTCAGAACCACCAAAGGCGGTTCCCGCCCACACACAGGCGGACGCGATTTTGCGCGAGCAAAATCGCGGGCTTTGCCACCACGGCATTTGGCTTCGCCAAATGCGCGTCTTTATCACCGCCGGCCGCGGCCACAACGATAAAAGGCGGCGGCCACGCTTGCGGGATAAACAAAATGTCGCGCCTTTGCCCCAAAAGACGCTTGCGGGCTAAGTGCCTCCTAAAACACAAAACCTGCTTATAGCCCCAAAACGCGACATTTTGCGTGTGACCAGGCCGGGGGGAATCGCCAAAGGCGGTTCCCCCCGCTCGCAGTCCGCCGGCCGCGGCTCAGGGGCAGGGGGTGGTTGCAATCCTGTCTTCAGGATTGCCGCCCGCCTATGCGCCAGGGATTGCAGCGGAAATCCCGCAGGATTTGCACGGGGCTGGTCGCGATTTTCTAAAAAACCGTACAAGCAGGCCGTGGGCACAGCCCCATGTTGGTAAAGCAAAACGGCCTGCCGCCCATGCAACCTGGCAAATCCGAGGAATTGGAGCGGAAAGCCCGGTTTTGCGGCTGCGCCGCAAAAGGCGCCCTGAGAAGGATATTTTGACGTGAATTCAGAAATGGTTTTCATTTTTTTCTTTGCTATTTTTGAAATTGGGTGTATAATTTCTCTGAAAGGAAGGCGCTTTTATGGATGAAGGGCACGAGAAAGAGTATACCCGCCGGACCATCACTGAATGGGGGCGCCGCCTGCCGCTGACTCCCGGCGGATATGCGGAAACGGTTGATTGCGAGTGGAAGGAAGGCGCGGACACAACCCGGACGCTTGTGACGCAGGCCCGGCTTGCTTATGTTTTTTGCCACTGCTCGCGGCTGGGAAACAAGGAATTAAAAATGCTGGCGGACGCGGAGCTTGCCAAACTGGCGGTTGAATCGACGCGCAGGATGATGTCCGTTTTCTGGAGGCCGGAGCTGCGGGGCTGGATACGGACGGCTGATAAAAACGGAAATCCCCTTGATGCCACCATTGACAGCTATGGCCAGAGTTTCGGGCTTTTTGCCCTTGCGCTGGATTACCGGGTGCGGAACAACCCTGAGACCCACGATACCGCGCTGCAGGTTCTTGCGGCCCTGGACGAATACGCGGCGGCGCCCCGCGGGGGCGGGTATTTGGAGTTCCGCCCGGGGGGGAATGCCGCGCCGGGTTTGCCGTTTCCGAAATGCCGGCGGCAGGATCCCCACATGCATCTTTTTGAGGCTTTTCTTGCCTGGCACAGGGTGGACCGCGGCGGCCCGTGGGCGGAAAGGGCGCGCGCGATTCTGGATCTTCTGTGCGGGAAATTCCACCAGCCGGACGGGAGCCTCGCGGCGTACTTTGACGAGGATTTGAATGTTGCCGCCGGCAGGGCGGGGGAGATCCGCGTGGTCGGCGACCACTATGAATGGGCGTGGCTTCTTGGCCAGTACGAGAAGTTCACGGGCGATTCGTCAATGCGAAAAAGCGCCGAGCGCCTGTACGCTTTTGCCGAAAAATACGGGAAGGACAAAGACGGGCTGGCTTTTTCCTCGGTAGACAGCGGGGGGAGGGTTTTGGACGGGAACAAGCTCCTGTGGATGCAGCTGGAGATGCTGAAAGGCCAGATAGCGTTTTACGACTGGACGGCGGAGGCCGAGGCCCTGCGCCGCGCGGAAAACACCGCCGGGCTTATCCTGGAACGCTACCTGCACGACGGGGTGCTTTTTTACAATAAGCTTGACGCGGACGGAAAGCCCGATCCCTCGCCGACCCTCTCGCGCCTTCTGTATCACGTCTTCATGGCTTCCTGCGAGGCGGAAAGGGTTCTTTGGTCCCGCCCAGGCGGGGAACAAAATGCGGGCAAGGACACTTATTGACTGGACGCGGCGCGCTTGCGCTTGACGGGGCATCGGGGATTTATTAGAGTTGTTTGGAAACCGGGGTTTCTAAGCAACTCGATTTTTTGTCTGTGCCTGTCCGGGGTGTCCGCGTTGTCCGTGGTGGATTTTTTTCTGTGCGGATTGAAGCCAGCACGGG
>JAISXE010000060.1 GCA_031270615.1 Spirochaetia bacterium | reverse complement strand
CGAATCTCCACATCCAGGCCCCGTTTCTTGAAAAGGCCCTTTTCGTAAGCCACATAGAGGTTCAGGTGATGGGTGGAGTTGGCGTCCGCCACGATGACCGGCTTGCCCGACAGGGCCGGGGCCGCTGGCTGGGCTGTCGGCTGGGCCGCGGGCGTTTCTTCTTTGTCTCCCCCGGCCCAAAGAGCGGCGGCAAAGACCGCGAACAGCAAAAACATGCAAAGTGTTTTTTTCATGGAATCCTCCTATAAATTCCTATTAGTTTGATAGACATAATAATATACTAAAACCATAGGTTTAGTCAAGAGCGATTTTCATTTTTTTTGGCGCTGTGGATAGTCCCGAACGAGCCTTTCCCAAAACCCATTTATAATTTTACTCCGATTCGGAATTTTGGCGCCTTTTTGGCGCTCCCGCGCCAAAAACCGGGCTTTCCGCTTCAATCTTTTTGCCGCCGGGCGGCAAAAAGGATTTCCGCTGCAATCCCTGGACGCATGGGCGAGCAGCAATTTTGCCTTGCAAAATTGCGACCAGCCCCTTGCGCCCCAGGGGCTGACCTATGCCTTAACCCCTAACTCCGCTTATTTTAGGGCGCTTTCGCTCTTAACTCTTTATGGTGTATAGAAATAATGAAAACCCATAGACAACCTAAATTTTGCGGGGTTAGGGTTTAAGGCCGTACAAGCAGGCCGTGGGCGAAGCCCCGTGTTGCTAGCGCAAATCGCTGCTCGCCCATGCATCCTGACCACCCCCTCGCGCCCCGCAGGCTTTCCAGGTTTTGGGATAGTCCCGAACTTTTCATTCTTTTTGTTTTGTGGTACTGTGGCGGCCGTATGAAAGATTTCCTGCCGGTATGCGGGGAGGACATGCGCCGCCGCGGCTGGCCGCAGTGCGATTTTGTCTGCGTGACCGGGGACGCATATGTTGACCATCCTTCCTTCGGAATCGCCATCATCTCAAGACTGTTGGAGGCGGAAGGCTACCGCGTCGGGCTTATTTCCCGCCCCGACTGGAAAAGCCCCGCCGACTGGAAGCGTCTGGGCAGGCCGCGCCTTGCCTTTCTTGTCACCTCAGGGAACATCGATTCCATGGTGTCGAACTACACGGTCGCCCGCAAACCCCGGCGCGAGGACGTGTATGCCCCCGGCGGGAAAGGCGGCGGCCGGCCGGACAGGGCAGGCATCGTGTACGCGGCGCGGGCGCGCGAAGCCTATAAAGGCGTGCCCATCATCCTTGGCGGACTGGAGGCTTCCCTGCGCCGCCTTTCCCATTACGACTTCTGGGACAACAAAGTGCGGCGGCCGATACTCCTTGACGCGAAAGCGGATATTCTTGTGTACGGCATGGGGGAGCGCCAAATCCTGGAAATAGCGAAACGGCTCTCCGCCTCGGCGCAAACCGGAGGCGGCGCGGATCTGGCAGGCATCCCCGGAACCGTGTACGCCGCGCCGGGGCTTCCCGAAGGCTGGAAGGGGATTGTCCTGCCGTCCTTCGAGGAGGTCTCCTCCAGTCCGGCGCGCTTCGCGGAAAGCTTCAAAATCCAGTACGCGCATACCGATCCCCTGCGCGGCCTTCCCCTGGCCGAACCCTGCGCGGGGGGCAGCCGCTTCGTGATCCAGAATCCCCCCGCCGCGCCCCTTTCCCGGGAGGAGTTCGACCGGGTGTACGAGCTGCCCTATGCCCGCTCATACCATCCATCCTGCGAGGCCGAAGGCGGGGTGCCGGCAATCCGCGAAGTACAGTTCAGCCTGACAAGCTGCCGGGGCTGTTTCGGCTCCTGTTCTTTCTGCGCGCTCTGCTTCCACCAGGGCCGCCTTGTGTACAGCCGCAGCAGGGAATCCCTTGTCAGGGAAGCGCGGAAGCTGACAGCCGATCCCGCCTTCAAGGGCCACATCCACGATGTGGGCGGCCCCACCGCGAATTTCCGCGCCCCCGCCTGCGAAAAGCAGCTTGCCAAAGGCGCCTGTCCCGACAGGGAATGCCTTTTCCCCCGGCCCTGCAAAAACCTGCGCGTGGACCATTCGGACTACCTTGCGGTCCTGCGCGAACTGCGGGCCCTGCCCGGCGTCAAAAAGGTCTTTGTCCGCTCCGGCATCCGCTTCGATTACCTCATGGCCGACAGCGACGAAAGCTTTTTCCGGGAACTGTGCGGGCACCACATCTCCGGCCAGTTAAAAGTGGCGCCGGAGCATGTCTCCCCAAAAGTCCTTGCCGCCATGGGAAAACCCGCGCGCGAGGCATACGAAAAATTTGAAAAAAAGTACGCTTCGATGAACGCCCGCCTGGGGAAAAAACAATATCTTGTCCCCTATTTTATCTCCAGCCACCCCGGCTGCGACCTGGGCGCCGCGATAGAGCTTGCCGAGTATTTCCGCGACAGGCGCCTGGCCCCCCAGCAGGTACAGGATTTTTATCCCACGCCGGGAACACTTGCCTCCTGCATGTACCATACGGGAATCGACCCCAGGACAGGAAAAAAAATCTTTGTCCCCAAGTCATACCGGGAAAAAGCCATGCAGCGGGCGCTGATGCAATACAGGAATCCCAAAAACCGCGCCCTCGTTCTGGAAGCCCTCAGGCTGGCCGGCAGGGGCGACCTTATCGGCCCCGGCCCCAAATGCCTTGTGCGGAGATAGCAGGCTGCCATGGTGGTATTCTAAAAATTTTGTAAATTGTCAGGAAAAAGTATTTACAAGAAGACGATTGTATGGTAAGGTAGAAAAACATGAAAGAAGAATTGCGTTTGACGGAAAAAGACATTCTTATTCTAA
>JAISXE010000043.1 GCA_031270615.1 Spirochaetia bacterium | reverse complement strand
GCCGTCCCCGGAAAGGCGGCGGTAAAGTTGGTCCGCAGCGTGCCGTGGGTCATGGCGGGGTCAGGCGTTATCGTGTAGCAGGGGCCGCTCATGTACATCGGCACCAGTACCGAATTCCTCCCCGGCCCCACGGCAAAGGCCAGGCTGCCGGTTCCCGCAAGAACGTCCTGCTGGAAGGCCCTGGCGTCTATGCGCCACTGCCCCAGGGCCGCCGTCAGGCTCAGGCCCTGCCCCCCGATAACGGTTTTTTCCAGAACCTCGCCCCCAGGCCCGCTGAGGACAAGCTCGTAGCGCAGGGCCGCAAGCACGTCGGGCGGAAGATCCGCGCCGCTGGTAATCGCCTTTCCCGCCGGGGGGGCACCTTCCCTGCCCAGGCTGACGCTCAGGTTTCCCTCCCCGCCCCCCGCAGGCTCCTCCGGCCCCATCACAAAACCGCAGGCGCCAAGCGCCAGCGCGGCAACCAAAACCATTATAACAAATTTTTTCATACCCTTTTCACTCCTCTTAACTTCACTCCCCTACTTCCACGCAAACCCCGCTTCCATCTCCCCCGCCACAGGCGAAACCTTCGGGGCTTCCGGGCCGCTTGCCATGCCGGCCGGCGCGGGGGGCGCAAGGTCTTCCCGCGCGGTTTCCGCCGCGCCCGCCAGGTGGCCTGTTTCGGCGTTCATCTTGGCGCTGTGGCCGGCCCCCACATACACGCCGCCTCCATCGTTCCCGCTGACGTGGACGCGGCCCTCATCCACGCGCAGGCGCAGGCCGTCGAAATCGAAATCCGTCCCGCGCACCGAGGCGGTGGCCATGGGGCTGCGCACCACGAAACTGGTGTTGCCGCCAGGTGGAGGCTTTACGTTTGCCCGTATCCTCCCCGCCCGCAGCCGTATGTCTATCTTTTCTGTTCCCCTGGCCTGCACAAGCTCTTCCAGGCTCAGGCGCGTCAGCGGCTGCACCATCAGCGTGGAAGCGCCTATGGTGATAAGGGCGCTGCTTCTGAAGCCCGTGGAGATCATCGTCCCGGCTGCCAAAACCTGCCCGCGCCGGCCGGGGCTCCAGCCCGCCGCTCCGGGGGCTTTTACTTCCACGGTACCGCTTAACTCCCGGATAAACGCCTCCTGCGCGGAAAGCCCCGCGGCCCCCCACAGAAGGAGCAGTCCCAACATCATTTTTTTCATCAACAGCCTCCTTAAAACAAGCTCAAACTTACGCAACCACGGAAAACACGGGCTTTAAATCAAAATTTCTTGTTCCTGTCCGTCCATCTTTTCCGTGTGGTCCGCAGTACATTCTTTATGGCCATGCGAACCCCGCCTGCCATGACTCATAACGACAGGGCAAGCCCCGCGCGGGCTTCCCATCGTGGAGCGGCGTCTTCCGCAAAGGCCCCGCCGGGCAGGAAGGCCCCGCCCCCGGCGTTCAGGCGCAGCGCCGAATCCAAAGCCCAGATCAGCGTGGCGCTGGCCTCCGTCCCCAGGAACCTGTCCTTTGAGGAGGGGTCCAGTTCCGCGTCCGTGAAGGTTTCCAGGTCGGTACGCCAAAAAGCGACTGCCCCCAGCGAAACCGAAAGGCTCTCGTGGGGCCGCATCGTATAGAAGGCCCGCGCGTCCATAAGCCCCGACAGGCCCGGCTTGAAGACCGTCCCCTGCGCGATGCTGCTTACCGGCATAAAGGGGCCGGTTTTGCCATCCACGGCCCCGCCCCCCCAGCGCAGCTCCGCGGAAAGCATGTCCCTTAGGGCGCCCGGCAGGTCCCAGTCCAAACCGAAGGCGGCGGCGAAACTTCTTTTTGCGCCGTCATCCTCAAAGTCCATGCGCGCCCCGACTCCCGCAAGGCTCAGGCGCAGGCTGTCCAGTGCCTCAAGGCCGATTTGGGCTTCAAGGTAGTGCGTGTGCAGGCTTTGCGCCGGTTCTTTGTTCACGTCTATCTGCGCCAGGCCGCCCAGGGAAAACGAGGCGCGGGAGAAAAGGCCGGGAAAATCAAGGCCCAGAGGAACGATGACCCGGCGCGAGGCAAAGTAGGTGTCAGGGTCGTCGTAGTCAAGGGGCCGCGCGTAGTTGTCCCGGTCTTCCCGGGTCATGAGGATTTCCGCGCTTTCCTTGTACTGGAAGCCCGAATAAAAGCCGCCCAGGAAAAGCCGCGCCTGGCCCAGGCTGAGGCTGGCCGAAAGCCCGTCAAAAAACCCGGAGGCTATCATGCCCCCGCCGTCCCGGTAGAACTGGCGGCCCAGGACCAGGTAAACCCAGGAGGCCGGGCGGAAGTTCAGCTCCGTGCGCTCAAGCTCGGCAAGGAAAGGGTCCGCCCAGCTTTGCGTCTCGTATTCGTACTCAAGGGTCAGCTTCCCCGAAAGGTAGAGGCCCAGCGTTTCGCCCAGGGCCGCGGAAAGCCAGGGCTTTACGCCCGCGGTAAAACCGAAGCCCTCGCCCGCTGGGTCGGACACATATTCGCCTTCGGGGTTAAGCACAAGGCCGAAGTCCGCGGCCCTGGCACCTGCGGCAAGCGCCCAGCAGAGGATAAGCAAAAACAGGCAGCGTTTCATTTCAGCGCCTCCTGGTCTGTCCCCGCATGCTCCCCGCGCGAGGCCGCCGCTGCCAATATCCGCAAGAAGTCTTCGCCCGAAACATTTAAGGACGGGTCGCGGCGGCCGGGCAGCAGCCCCAGGTAGTCAAACTCCCGGAAGGCGTAGCGCGGCCCGGGAAACAGGGCGTACAGGAACGAGCCTTCCATGCCGAAGGCGTTCATGATGAGGAAGCAGAGCTGCCCCGTGGCGATGGGGCTGTAAGGCGCGGCCCCTTCAGGCAGCCAGCCCTTTTCGGCGGCCAGGGTATATGCGGCCTGGGGCGGGGAGGCCTCGTTTAGCGCGTCCGCGGCAACCAGCGCGAAGCGCGCTGCCTGGGCGAAGGTCACGGCCTGGGTTTCCAGAAGCCCGTCCATTTCCGCCGCGGTTTGGGCGGGAAGGAAGCCCCCGGCGAGAAAAAACAAAAGGAAAAAGCAGGCAGGGATTTTTGGAAAAACGGACTTGCCCGCAGGCCGGGGATCGGACCCGCCCCGGCGGGGAAGGCCGTCAAATACTACTATACATATGTTGGGGGGGGGGGGGGGGTAAACGCAAGTGCTTATGGGATAAGGGGTTCCAAACGTTTT
>JAISXE010000401.1 GCA_031270615.1 Spirochaetia bacterium | reverse complement strand
GGGCCCCCCCCCCCCGGGGTGGGGGGGGGCCCCCCCATGGGTGGGGGCGCCCGGGGGGGCGGCTCCCCCCCCCACAATTACCACGTCGGTAACCTGGGGTTTGCCTTCGGTGAGCGTGCCGGTTTTGTCAAAGACAATCGTGTTGATCCTGTGGGTGGTTTCAAGGGCTTCGCCGCCTTTGATCCGGATGCCGTTTTCCGCGCCCTTGCCGGTTCCGACCATTATGGCCGTGGGCGTGGCGAGGCCCAGGGCGCAGGGGCAGGCGATGACGAGGACGGAGATAAAGATGGTGAGGGAGAATTCCAGGGCGGATTTTCCGTGGGGAAGGAGGGTATGATCGGCGGAGGCCGCGGCGAACCAGGCGATGCCTGCGGCCAGGGCAATGGCGCAGACGATGGGCACAAAGTAGCCTGACACGATGTCGGCTAATTGCGCGATGGGGGCTTTGGAACCCTGGGCGTCCTCCACCAGGCGGATGATCTGGGCCAGGGCGGTGTCGCTTCCGACTTTCGTGGCTTTGAAGCGGATAAGGCCGTTGGCGTTGATTGTGGCGCCGTAGACCGGGTCGCCCGCTTTTTTGTCAACAGGCATGCTTTCGCCGGTGAGCATGGATTCGTCGATGGCGGTTTCCCCCCAGGTGATGAGGCCGTCCACGGGGATCTTCGCGCCGGGCTTGACGAGGATAATGTCGCCGGGCATAACCTCGTCTATGGGCATCTCTTTTTCGGTTTCGCCTTCGGGGCCGCTTTCAATGACCAGCGCCGTTTTCGGGGCGAGGCCCATGAGTTTTTTGATGGCCTCGCTGGTGCGGCCCTTGGATATGGCCTCCAGGGTTTTTCCCAAAAGGATAAGGGCGATGATGATGCCCGCGGTTTCAAAGTAGAGGGCGTCCACCAGGTGGGGGTCGCCCAGGTAAATCTGCCAGACATTAAAGACGCTGTAGGCGAAGGCCGCCGATGTGCCGACGGCGATAAGGCTGTCCATGTTGGGGCTGCGGTGCAGGAGGTTTTTGAAACCCACGGTGTAGAAGCGGTAGCCCGCCGCCATGATGGGGATCACCAGGGCCAGCTCCACCAAAGCGTAAACAAGGGGGAATTCCATCGGCGCCAGGGCCTTGGGGAAGGGCAGACGGAACCAGGTGATCATGGGCGCCATCGCGATATAGAGCAGGGGGAAGCCCAGGGACGCGGCGACGGCGAATTTGGTTTTGAGCACGCGGATTTCCTTTTCCTTGCGCAGCTTGTCCTCGTCCGCCGCGCCGTCCCGCGATATTTCCAGGGCCTTGTACCCGGCCTTTTCGATGGCTTCTTTTATCGCCGATATCCTGATGGCCGCCGGGTTGTAGACCACCGTGGCTTTTTCCGTGGCAAGGTTTACCGTGGCGCTTTCGATGCCCTCCAGTTTGCGAACGGCTTTTTCGACCCTCGCGGAGCAGGCCGCGCAGGTCATCCCGCCGATGGGTATGGCCACGCTCAGGCCCCTCGGTTTTTCCAGCACCTGGTAGCCGATTTTTACCACCGCTTCCTTGACGGCGGAAAGGGTTTTGGGGTCCGCGTATTCCACAAAAAGCTTCTCGCTGGCAAGGTTTACCGCCGCGCTGGAAACGCCTTCGATTTTCCTTACCGTCTTTTC
This sequence comes from Spirochaetia bacterium, assembly GCA_031270615.1. Classification (GTDB taxonomy): domain Bacteria; phylum Spirochaetota; class Spirochaetia; order DTKZ01; family DTKZ01; genus JAISAF01. The sequence goes on along the minus strand of JAISXE010000401.1, from coordinate 5,056 downwards.
TATCCTGCCCGCGCAGACCGCGCAGGTCATCCCGCCGATACTCAATGTTTGGCTTTGCATGCTTGCTCCTTACGAATAGTCTATCCTAAAGTCTTTCCCAAAATCAATGAGCGCATTTTTTGCTTTGCAAAAAACCGGGCTTTTCGGGGCTGCGCTGTCGCTCCGGCCCTGCGGGCGTGCTTCGCACCCCCTGCAATCCAGGATGCATGGGCGAGCAGCAATCCTGTTTTCAGGATTGCGCCCAGCCCCTTGCGCCCCACGGGCTGCCCATGCATCCACGGCTGCTTGTCTGTGGCTAATCCTTATCTTCGTCCATAGTACCATATCGCCTTTGCCCGGTTTGCCCCTGCGTTCCGGGGTTATGGTTTTACCCCCTAACCCCGCCGCCACCTGGCGAACTTGTCCCGGGTCGCTTTCAGGAAATCCTTCGGGATGGTGATGGTTGTGGCCGTCACCTTCTTGTTGGCGGCGAAAATCGGAATCGGGTTACAGCCGCCGGAACGGACTTCAATCTGGCTCATGCGGAAGCGGTTGCCGCAGTTCTGGCAGACCAGCACCGTCCCCTGCTGTTTGTAAAAACCCCGGCCCGACCCGTAGCACACCTGGCAGGTATTAAAAGCCGTGCGTATGGTCCCGTCCGGCGCCCTTACCGCCAGAACCTCAAGCCGGACGCCTTCGATATCAACGGGATAAAAGACGGCGTTTTCCGTCACCTCCGCCGTTTGAATCACCAAATCCCGGTCGGCAATCGCGGGTTTTATTATGTTCTGCCGGGCGTCTTGCGCAAACGCAAGACCGCCCGCAAACGCCATGAGCGCTGCCAAAACCAAAACCCTGTGTCCCCTGCAATATCCTTTTTCCATCTTTTTTCAGTTACTCCTGTGCCAAGTTTGATAAACGCCCTACCGGCGTTACTTCTCCGTGTCGTTTTTCCTGCCCCGGCCGCGCAGAAACAGCACCACCGCAATCGCGATTACCGGAACAATGCAATGCCAGTGAACCTGCAAGAATTCCATGCGCTTTTCCTCCATCGATGCATGGGCGAGCAACGATTTGCGAAGCAAATCGCGGCCAGCCCCCGCAAAAAATATCACCGGGCGCAGCAGCCGCCGCCCCGGGACGCCGATTCAAAATGCGCGTCTGGATATATCAAAGTTTCAAATGCCGCGACTTCCGCCTTTATCGCTTCAATATCGGCTTTGGAAAGGTCGTCCACCGCTTTCACATAACCGTAAAATACATTGTCGGCGGTAGAAAAATCAAAATCCCCGGCGGGCATGAAATTGATTTCGTTGTATCCCCGCCTCATGTCGATGCGCGTGTAATACAGGGGAAAGACAAGGCGGCTGTTTCCCGGATCAAGGGAATCGTTATTGACGAGCCAGGACACGGGAATCTCCTTTTGGACCACGATGATCGCCGGGTCAATGCCGTCGTCACGCAGGCTGGTTTTAACCGTCTGGTAGCCGTCTTCCCGGATTTCCGCCAGCACGACGGCGTCCGTGGGAATCGCCACCCCCGCAGGGGAGGGCCGCAGATCGGGCTGGCCGGAGTCAGCCGCGGTTTGGCCCTCCTCCACGACCGTAATGGAACTGCGGATCATTCCCATCCAGCAGGAATAGGAAAACCTGCCCGCCCGCGCGGGGGTAAACTCAATAACATTGTCCCCCGGCCGAAAACGGTGTTCAATGCCGTATTCGCGGATAACCATGCGGTTGTTGCAGCCGTTGATGCTTCCCGCGGGCGCGTTGATGGTCCAGCGTACCGGAATACCCTTCCGCACGGTAATCGCGGGGTAGCGGCCCCCGCTGAGGCTTGAGTTGACCAGTTGAACGCCGTTTTCGATTGTCGGCGCAAAGGCCCCGGCCCCCTCCGCGCTTGCCTGCGAGGCAAAGGGGTTAATCGCGGCCAGGGCCTCATCGGCAAAACCGAAATCAAACCCGGAGAGGCTCGCGCCGTAACCCAGCATGTTCATGCCCATCGCCGTCACAAGAATCGCCCCAACCTGCATTACCCGCCGGGCAAACGCGCGTCCTTTGGACGCGGCGCACAGCAGGGAACCCACGGCCCCCAGCCCGAACATGAGGGGAACCGTACCCATGCTGAAAAGGAACATGGAAATTCCCCCGGCGATGGGGCTTCCCGTGGAAAGGGCGTAAAGCTGCATGGCCTGCAAGGGGCCGCAGGGCATAAGCCCGTTCAGAAGGCCCACAAACAGGGGGTTTTTGTTTCCCGCTTTTTGTTCGTCAATTTTCCGGGCGAAAATTTTCGGCATGCGTAAATTCAGGCGGCGCAGAAAAGGGAAAATGCCGAGCATGTTGATTCCCATGATCATCATAAAAACCCCGGCGGCAAGCTGGACCAGGCCCTGGAAGCGCCCCGACACGCTTACCACCGAGCCCAGCGCGCCCACAAGAACGCCCACGAGCGTATAGGAAAGAGCCCGCCCGGCGTTATAAAGCGCGGAAGGAAGCAGCGCCCGCCGGCGTTCCGGCCCGGCGCCGGCCGCGCCGACAGAGGCGGGGATGCATTGGGAAAGGTTAATGCCCCCGCACATGGCCACGCAGTGGACCGAGGTAACAAGGCCGATGACAAACAGCATCCCGTGGCCCATGCCCGCTTCGGCAAGCGGGAAAGCGGAGCCAAGCGTGCTGGCCGCGAATCCCCGTAAAAGCATGTAGACCGAAACAATTATCACCAGCGTGCCGATGGTCTCCGAAATCCGCCTCCGGCCCGTGGCGTCCAAAACCTTGTAACCCAGCCCGTCGATAAGCGCCGCAATCTCGCGGAAAGTAATTACCGAGGCGTTGTAGGCAACCACAGCCGCGCCGGTACTGAAGTTCACCGACGCCTCTTCAATGCCGACGGTGCTTTTCAGTTTTTTTTCAATTCTGCTTTGGCAGTTTACGCAGCTCATGCCGCCGATATGGAATGAGCTTGACTTCACATTTGCCTGCATACCTGGTTTTTTCCTCCTCGCTTAAGCCACAAGATAGCATGGAATTGTGTCGAAATTATGATTTTTCAAAAAAATATTGGCACCTATTTAGAGCTTATCCTTAAATAACGCATAGTACACAAAGGCAAAAATTTACCACGGACAACACGGACTGCGCACGGACGGGCACCGGGGAGAAATGAAAAAACATAGCGCGGGAAGCACTTAACCCGCAGCCAGTTTTGTCCTGTCCCAGAGCCGCGGCCTATTGATCTTTTACATAAAGTAAAGTATAGTTTAGTAAAGTATAGTTTAGTAAAGTATGATTTAGTTCGGGAGGCAAAAAATGTTTTTGGGAAGGGACCGCGAGCTTGCGAAACTTGAACAGATGTACGCCGGCAGCGCTTTCGAGTGCGCCGTCATCTACGGGCGGCGGCGGGTCGGCAAGACAACCCTTATCGGCGAGTTCATCAGGAATAAAAAAGCCATCTACTACACCGCAACCGAAACAAGCGCCAGGGAAAACCTGGAGAGCATGAGCCGCGCCATCCTCGGCATAACGCCCGAAGCGGGAGAGGCCTTCCCCGTATACGCGCGCTTTCAGGACGCCCTGGACGCGGTGCATGAGAGGGCAAAAACAAAACGCCTCATATTCGTGATTGACGAGTATCCCTATGTGGCGGCCTCGTACCAGGGGTTTTCTTCCCTTCTGCAAAAACAGATTGACCTGAAATTCAAGGACAGCCGGCTTATGCTGATCCTGTGCGGCTCGTCCATGTCGTTTATGGAAGGCGAGGTGTTGGGATACAAAAGCCCCCTGTACGGAAGAAGAACCGCCCAGTTCAAGATACAACCCTTTGGGTACTTTGAAACGCGCCTGTTTTTTCCGCGCTGGAAACCCGAGGAGCAGGCGCTCGCCTATGCGGTTACGGGGGGCGTGCCGCAATACCTCGCGTTTTTTGACGCGGGCAGGCCTGCCGCCGAAAACATCAGGAAAAACTTTCTTGACCCCAACGCGAATCTCTTCGAGGAACCGCTCAACCTGCTCCAGCAGGAAGTCCGCGAACCGGCCCAGTATAACGCCGTCATCAAAGCGATTGCCACGGGCAGCACGAAAAGCTCGGAAATCGCGGACAGAACCGGACTCCAGTCCAGCGCCCTGGCGGTCTACCTGCGGAACCTTATTTCCCTGGGCATAGCCGTCAAGGAAGAGCCGGTTACCGGCGACAGCAGAAGGAAAACCCTGTACAGAATCGCGGACAGCATGTTTCGTTTTTGGTACCGCTTTATTCCCGGCCATACCGCGCTGATCCAGCGCGGTATGGCCGGAGAGGCGTGGCGCAGGATCCAGCCGCAGATACCCGCCTTCATGGGCGGCGTGTTCGAGGATATCTGCAAGGAATGGCTGTGGAGGGAGAACAGCCGGGAAAAACTGCCCCTCAGCTTTATCCAGGCCGGCCGCTGGTGGGGAAACGACAAAACCCGCCGCCAGGAAACCGAAATAGACATACTGGCCTTCTCCGATTCCGGGGAGGCCATCATAGGCGAATGCAAATGGACAGGCACCCAGGTTTCCGCAGGCATTCTGCAAACCCTGGAGGAACGCAGCGGGATATTCCCCTATAAAAACAAATTCCTGTATCTTTTCTCAAAGTCGGGCTTTACCGCCGCCTGCAAAAAACGGGCCGCCCAAACAGGCGCGCGGCTTGTGAGTTTCGCGCAGATGAACAGTTAGCGCCCTATGCCGTGGCCGACGCCAGTTGTTCGCGGACCATCTCCGCTACCAGTTCACCGGGGCTGCGGTGCGTGGCCAGCGCTTTCGCGTTCAGGATACGGGCGGTGCCTTCGTCCACAGCGATTATCCGGTACCCCTTGCCGGAAAAAAAGCCCTGGCCGTTTGGTCCCAGTTCGGGGATGGTACGGGTCAGTTCCTCGTCCAGAGCGTCCGCTTCTTCATCGGTCATATATGCCATCTTAGCCTCCATTCAGTCTGTCAAGTTGGGCAATCACGCCCTTACGGGCCTTCATCGCATGGAAAACCTGGACCCTTCCGCTGTCGATGATGTTGTACATCACTTCAATCGGATTCCCTTTCGTGTTGAAACCGACAATGGCAAA
>JAISXE010000375.1 GCA_031270615.1 Spirochaetia bacterium | reverse complement strand
GTTGTGGAGGCCGCCCACTCATGGATGAACCGGTTTCGAAAACCACTGGTTCGCTTTGGGAAATTGGAGGGTTCGTGCCTTGGATTGCTTATGTTTGCTTGCGCCTTCATTGCCTTCCGCAAAGCAGGTGTTATTTAGGGACAAGCCCTAAGCCTTGAATTTTTCCGAAATCGGAATTGCTGATTACGCGGTTTCCGTGATTGTGCGAAGCGGGTCAAGTTTAGGCTGCCGATGCGTGCTTTTTCCTGCACAAAAGCCGATATTTATAGTGAGCCATGAGTTCAAAAACGATATCCGGCGCGGCTGGCGAGGGGCTGGCCGCGAAGGTGTTCCGGTATCCCCTTCTCTGTCTGGTTCTGGCCCTGGCGGCGGGGACCTGCGTGTTCTGCCTGTGTTCGTTTATTCTCGCGGCGGGCGATGTTGCCGATGCACTTGGGAAGGCCGCGCCCCCGGGGGCGGGGGGTTTTTCGCGCCTTGCCCTGCGCGGCGCTTTCTGCGCGCTGCTTTACGGTTTTGCCGCCTGTATCGCGGACGCGGCGGGAAGGCTTCTGGGCGCCCGCGTGGAATGGGACTGCCGGCGCGACTGTTATGCCGAATTGGCCGCGAAGGACTTCGCGTTTTACACCCGCAGCGGGCCGGAAGAATTTCTTGATAGGCTCACGGAAGACCCCCGCGCCGCGGGCAGGGCCGTGTATCCCGGCTTTTTCCGCCTGTTCCACGCGGGGGCGGCGTGCCTGGCCTCGCTTGCCGCCATAACCTTCATCCACCCCGTCCTGCTTCCCCTGCCCGCCATTTTTACGGTTTTCGTTTTTTTTGCCCTGGGGAACCACGGGTGGAATACCGGGGCGGCGGCGCTGGAAGAGGAGGCGCGGCTCGAAAGGCTCAACGCGGATATCGCGGAAGCCGGGGCCGGGCGGGAAACGATTGTATCCCAGGCGATGGAAGCCGACACGATAAACCGCTTCAACACCGACGCGCGCTTTTTGCGGGACGGCCGCGTCCGGCGGGAGAAGGCCGCCGCCTGGTATCCCCCGTCTTTGTTTTCCTGCTTTTTTCTCGCGGCGGCCGTCTATGAGGGCTTCTTTTTGCAGCAAAAAGGCTTTATCGGCCCCGGCGGGCTTGTTTCCTTTTTTGGTTTTTTTTCGGTGTTTTTTTACGCGGCCAGGATATGTCCCGCCGCGTATGCCGCCTGCCGGGAGGCCGCCCCGCGCGTTTTTTCCCCGCAGGGGCAGCTCCCCCGCATCCTTCCAGAGGGGCCTCCCGCGCGGGAAGAAGCCGTCCAGGGGGCTGTCGAGTTCGACAATGTGTTTTTCAGCTATGGTTCAAGCCTTGCCCTGAGGCGGGCAAGTTTTTCCGCCGGGGCGGGGGCCTTTGTCGCCATAACCGGCGCTTCCGGCAGCGGGAAGACGACCCTGGCCCGGCTCGCCGCAGGCCTGCTTGAAGCGGATATGGGAACCATCAGCATTGACGCGCGGGACAGCCGCGAATACAGCCCGCAAACCCTGCGGTCCGCCATCGCCTTCATCGCGGAGGATGCCTTTCTTTTCCCCCTGTCCATAGGGGAGAACATCGCACTGGGCAGCCCCCAGGCGGAGGAACGGGACATTATCGAGGCCGCGCGCAGGGCGGGGGCCCACGGATTTATAAGCCGCCTGGAAAAGGGCTATGGCACCCGCGCGGGCGAGGGCGGCGCGGAATTATCCGCGGACCAGAGGCTGCGCGTTGCCCTTGCCCGCGTCTTTCTCCAGGACCCCCGCATTCTGGTTATTGACGATGCCGCCGTTTCGGCGGACAGCGCGGCCGAAGACGAAATCCTCCGCGCCATTGGGGCCGCGGCCGAAGGGAGGACCAGCTTTGTCGTCAGCCACCGACTTAGCCAGATCCGCTGGGCCGACCTGGTTCTGGTTATGAAAAACGGGGCAATCCTGTGCCAGGGGAAGCATGAGCAGCTTATCATCGAATCGGCGGACTACCGCCGCATATTTTCCGGTTTGTAAGGGGGCCCTGGGTGGGGAATTTCTGCGCAGGCATCGGGTTTCTGTATCCAAACAAAAAAAAATTGATTCTGCTGGCCCTGCTGTGCGTCCCCCCGGCCTTTTCCTGCGTTCTTGTTCCGGCGCTTGTGGCCGCGGCCCTTGATTCCTCTTTGGGCGCGGCCCCTGCCGCCGCGGGGGTTGGCGCGGCACACCTGGCCGCATGGCTGTGCGCCCACAGGGCGCGGCATCTGGCAGCCGCGCTTGCCGCAGACAGCGCCCTCCATATCCGCCGCCGGGCTTTCCCGGAATTCCTGCGCCTCGGGGCCGCTTTTCCCCCGGAGGCGGCCCTGGCCGCAGAGCTGATCCTTCCTGCGGCGGCTTTTCTGCGGCGGCTCCTTGCCTTGTTTTTCCTCGCGGCCGCCCTGGCATCCGCCGCCGCCTTCAGCCGGGAACTGAGGCTCCCGGCCCTGGCCGCGCTTCTATCCTTCCCGGCGGCGCTTCTCCTGGCACGGGTAGCGGGAAGTCCCGCAGGGGCTGGCCGCGCGCCCGGAGGCCTTGCCCCCCTTGTCCGCGCCCTGCCCGCCGCGAAGGCTCTGGGCGGCACGCGCTTCCTTGAGGAAGCCTTCCGCGAAGCCGCCTCCTGCCCCGCATCCCTGCGTTTCCGCGTGGTCCCGCGCGGGGCCGCCCGCGTCCATGCGGTCGGCGGCTGCGCGGCGGGCCTGGCCCTCGCCGCGTTTGTGTTTGCCGCAGGGGAATTTTTCCCGGCCCTGGGCGCGGGAACCTGGTTCTTCTGCCTCTGCGCCATTCCCGCCGTGTTCCTGGCCTGCGCGCGCTTGGGCGGGTTTCCCCCGGCCCTCCGCGAAGCCCTTGCCGCCGTGGAAAAACTGAAACCCCAGGACGCATGGGCGGCAGACCGTTCTGTTTCACCAACGCGGGGCTTTCAGCCCACGACCTGCTTGTACGGCCTTTTAAGAAAATTGCGACCAGCCCCGGACGCGCCGAAGCCCCCCACCCGCGAAAGCGGCGGGTCCCTCCACCTGAAAGGGGAGCTGGACCTGCGCGGCCTGTCCGTCTTTTCGGGAGATCAG
>JAISXE010000276.1 GCA_031270615.1 Spirochaetia bacterium | reverse complement strand
CGAAGACGATTTAATTCCGATTTCCGCGCTGCAACACGCGATGTTTTGCGAGCGGCAGTACGCGCTGATTCATCTTGAGGGAATATGGGAGGACAACCGTTTTACCGCGGAGGGCGAGGCGCTGCATGAGCGGGTGCATGCGGAACACCATGAGTCGAGGAAGCGCTTCCGGCAGGAATATGACATGGCGGTGAGGTCCCTGGAGCGGGGGCTTACCGGGAAGTGCGATCTTGTGGAACTGTGGTTTTCCGCGGACGGCGGAATAGAGAAGGCCTCTCCGGTGGAATTCAAGCGGGGGAGGAAAAAACAGAGCGATGTGGACAGGGTGCAGCTATGCGCGCAGGCGCTGTGCCTGGAAGAGATGCTTGGCGTGAAGATTGACTCAGGGCAGTTTTATTATCTCCAGGAGCGCAGGAGGTCCGAGACCTCCCTGGACGACGGGCTTCGGCAGAAAACGGCCGCGCTGATTGAAAGGATTCGCGTTCTTTGGGAAGACGGCTCCACGCCGACGGCGGAATATGAAAAACGCAAATGCGACAGCTGTTCGCTTGGGGATATGTGCATGCCGAAAACCGCGGGAGCGGGGGCCAAGGGAGTAAAGCGGTATGTCGAGGCGCAGGTCCGTCTTTCGCGTAACGCATGAGAGTGGGGGAAACTGATATGCGAAAGCTGCTGAACACGCTGTATGTGAGTTCCCAGGGCGCGTATGTGCACCGCGAGGACGAAACAATCGTGGTGGAAAAGGAAAAGAAAAAAGTCCTGCAGCTTCCCATCCACACGCTGGGCGGCCTTGTGTGTTTCGGCAATGTGCTGTGTTCCCCGGCTGTTTTGGGCCTGTGCGCGGAACGCGACGTGGCGGTTTCCTTCTTAACCGAGCATGGCCGGTTTTTGGCCGCCCTGCGGGGGCCGGTGGGCGGGAATGTGCTCCTGCGCCGAAAACAATACCGCATGGCCGACGACGAAGAAAAGACAAGGGCGACAGCTGCCAATGTGGTAAGCGGGAAACTGGCGAACTGCCGTATCGTGGTGAACAGGACAATCCGGGATCACGGCGGGAAGGTGGACGCCGCGGCGCTTCGCGGGGCTTCGGATTCGATTGGCCGGATCCTTGACCGCGTTCCGGAGGCCCGGACCGCCGAGGAAGTCCGGGGCTGCGAGGGCCAGGCCGCGGCGGAATATTTCCGCGTATTTAACCATTTGATACTTGAACAAAAAGAGGATTTTGTATTCACCGGCAGGAACAGGCGCCCGCCCCTTGACGAGGTAAACGCGCTTCTCTCTTTCGTGTATACGCTGCTGGCCCATGACGTGCGCTCGGCCCTGGAAACCGTCGGCCTTGATCCCGCCGTGGGTTTCTTGCACAGGGACAGGCCGGGGCGCCCAGGTCTTGCCCTGGACATTATGGAAGAGTTCCGCCCGGTACTTGCCGACAGGCTGGCGCTTTCCCTGATCAACCGCCGCCAGGTAGCCGGGCACGGCTTCAAAAAGGCGGCCGGCGGCGCGGTAATTATGGATGACGCGACACGCAAAACGGTCCTCGCCGAATACCAGAACCGCAAGCAGGATGAAGTCCGCCATCCATATATCGAAGAAACGGTTGCCGTCGGGCTCCTGTTTTTTATCCAGGCGAATCTGATGGCCCGTTACATCCGGGGCGATATTGACGGATACCCGCCCTTTTTCTGGAGATAAATACGATGATGGTTCTGGTCAGCTATGACGTGATGGTAACAAGCCCCGGAGGCCCGGCCCGCCTCCGCAAAGTCGCCAAAACCTGTACCAACTACGGGCAGCGCGTGCAGTTCTCCGTGTTTGAATGCCTAGTCGATCCGGCGCAGTGGGTAAAACTGAAAACCGCGCTCGAAAAAATAATCGACGAAAAAACCGACAGCCTGCGGTATTACTATCTGGGCGCCAACTATAAAAGGCGGGTGGAGCATGTGGGGGTAAAGCCCGCCTATGGCGTGGACGGCCTCCTGATTGTGTGAACCAGTGCGGAAGGACGCTATCATTTTTTGGGCGCATCGCCGCTTGGGCGGCGACCGGGCTTTCCGTTCCAATTTTTGGTATGAGGTCCGTGAAAGTAGACCTGAAAAAGTGCGAAGCAATTTTGTAAGCATCATTTACGCAAAGCGGCTGCTATCCCTGGCGCAGCCAAGGGGCTTGTCCCCGAAAAAACAGCCTCGCCCATTACAGAGGCGTCCCCGCGCGAACTCGAAAGACACAGAAAATTCCCGCATGTTCGCGGGAAAAACAATTCTTTGCAGGACAGTTCTTTGACAAAAAAGAGAAGGAAAAGTAAGGCTTTCTGTGTGGACCTGATGGAAGGTTCGCGGAACAGGGGGATTAAATTGTTTTGGTATGAGGAGATAGTATAGGGTATGTCGCGCCCTCACGGGCGCGCGGATTGAAACCACACAAACTCATTTGCGATACCCGCGTCCTTTAAGTCGCGCCCTCACGGGCGCGCGGATTGAAACTAAAAACGGAGGGTGTGCGGTCGCTGTATGTCTCGGTCGCGCCCTCAC
>JAISXE010000256.1 GCA_031270615.1 Spirochaetia bacterium | reverse complement strand
TTCTTAAAAGCGAGTATGCGGCCTTCCTTGAGGCGCGGGGCCTTTTTGAGCCTTCCTGGGTGAAACCTCCGCTGGGGGACAGGGAACACACCTATCACATCTTTTTCCCTGAGGCAATGGAAGACTTTGCTGAATACCGGGACCTTCTGGCAAACGAGAAAACCATCCGCCTGGTCCACACGGAAAAAACCGGCGGGGAGGAAAAGCTGTTCCTGTACGATTCTTCGCGGGCGGAAATCCGCGCGGCTGTTTTGGGGCTGCTGCGCCTGCACGAGGAAGAGGGGATTGCCTACGAGGACATGGCGTTGAGCGTTCCCGGCCTGGAGCATATGGAAGGCTGCCTGATGCGGGAACTGCGCCTTTACAATATTCCGGCCCGCCGCCGTTCGGGGAAGGCCCTTGCGGAGTATGGCGCGGGAAACATTTTCTCCCTTATCAATTCCTGTGTGGCAAACAATTTTTCCTTTACGGCTTTCAAGGCCCTGCTTCTTGACGGCAGGCTGCCCTGGCAGGACATGGAAACAAACCGGAGGCTTATCCGATCCGGGGTCGAAAACAACTGCGTTTCCGCCTACAGGGAAAACGGCCGCCTTGTCGATGTATGGGAAGAGGCCCTTCCGGGCGGCGGGGAACTGGGGCGGTATTACCGGAATCTGAAACGGCAACTCAGCTCACTTGCCGCGGCCCGAAGTTTCACCGAGCTCCGCGTAAGGTTTTTCTCCCTGTACCCGGCCTACCTTTCGCGGGAAAAAAGCAGCGCGGAGGCCGCCGCCGTCCTGACCCGCTGCATGGAAGAGCTTGCCGGACTCATCCAGCTTGCCCAGGAGTATCCCGATCTTGTCCCGGCCTCCCCCTTTGCTTTTTATTTGGCGCTTTTAAAAGAAAAACAGTACGTTCCCGCGACGCAGGAGGGCGGGGTGAATGTTTTCCGCTACAGGGTCGCGGCGGCGGCCCCTTTCGCGGTTCATTTTATCCTAAACGCAGGCCAGGATGCGGCCACCGTTCTGTACCAGCCCCTGGGGTTTCTGCGGCAGGACAAACGCGCCCGGCTTGGCCTGGGCGACACGGACGCCTCGGAGGATTTTTTCCGTCTGTACCGGCAGGATCCGCCGGAGGGAAAAGCCGTGCTGCGCGTAAGCGCTTCGGAAAAAACCTTCGCGGGATGGGCCATTCCCCACAGCGGGTTTTCCGGCAAAACCGTCCGGGCCGACAACCCCGCAGGGGATCCTTTTGTACAAGAAAAAGCATGGTGGGCGGGCGCCGAAGGAAAATTCCCCGGACGGCTTTTCCCTGTCCAGAAACAGGGTTTCGCGTCCTGGCTGGGGGTTTTGGCTTCGCGGGGCAAAGAAAGATTCGATTTTCTTTCGCGGGCTTTTGGCGCGGACAGCGTTTTTCTGGAAGAACGAATAAAGCACATCCAGTGGAATGTGTGCCTTGATGACGCTTTGGACAGAAAAAAACGCAACGCGCGGGGCAAAGACAGCCCGGACAAAAAATACCTGCGGCTGTCGGCAACGGACCTGAACGAGTTTTACACCTGTCCCGCTTTCTGGCTTTTCAGGAAGATCTTCTCGATTCCCGTTTTCTCCCTGGAGGCGAAACTGCTGGACGACGCGTCGCTGGGGAACCTTTACCACAGGATTCTGGAAAAACTGTTTGTCAAAATACGGAAAGAGGACGGGGCTTTTTTCCCGGATCATCTTAAACAGTATTTTTCCCTTCTGCGCGCCTGCACCGAAGAGGAAGTGCGCGCCCATCCCGCTTTTCAAGGCCCCCTTGCCGTGCCGCTGATGGTTTCGCAGGCGGGGGCCATAACGCGGCGGCTTCAAAGGCTCCTTGAAGCCGAAGCCGAAAAATTCCCTGGCTACGCGGTTTCGGACTGTATTGAAAAATATCTTGGCTTCGTTAAAGGCGATATGATTTTCGTGGGAAAAATCGACAGGGTTTCGGTTTCCCCCGGCGGCGGCCCGATCGTCGTTGATTATAAAACCGGGGCCACGCCCACGGGGGCGGCCAGCAGGGAAAGCCCCGCTTCGCCTTTGAGGGATTTCCAGATGGCCATGTATGTAAAGCTCTACGAAGAGGAGAAACAGCTTCCCGTGGAGAACGGGTACTTCGCCAGCATACACGGGCGCGCGATCCTTGGCGTGTTTGAAGGCCCCACGAAGGAGGACCCGCGCGGCGGGCGCGAGAAATACCAGGCCACACTGGAGGCCTTTGAAAAATACGCGGAAGGTTTCGCGAGGGCGGTAAAGGAAATGGATTTTACGGCCCGGGGCGTTCCTTTTAAGACCTGCGCGGCCTGCGATTACAAAACGATCTGCCGCAGCGCCTACACGCTGAACCTTCCGCGGCCTGGGGAGGAAGCCCGTGCCCCTTAACCGGATTATTGGCCAACTCAGCGAGGATCAAAAACTTGCGGCCACAGCCGTCCGCAGCGTTGTTGTGGCGGCCGGGGCTGGTTCGGGGAAGACGAAAACCCTTGCCGCGCGCTACGCCTGGCTTGTCATGGAAAAGGGGCTGAAGGTCGACGAGATCCTCACCCTGACCTTTACCAACAAGGCCGTGAACGAGATGTACGCCCGCATCTACAATCTGCTGCAGGAGCAGGGGGATGACAGGCGCGCGCGTGAGGCCATAGAAAATTTCCACAGGGCACGGATAAGCACCCTCGACTCTTTCTGCGCGGGCATTGCACGCACTGCCGGCCGGCGTTACGGAATCAGTCCCGATTTTGCCATTGACAATACCGCGGTGCGGCAGCTTGCCGGGGAGAGCGCCCTGCCCTTCGTGCTGGACAACAGGGAGAACCCCGCTCTCCAGGTCCTCCTGGCAAACAAGAAGATCAGGATCATCGCGGAGGAGCTTTTCGCCCGAATGGTGCTGAGGCACGGTTTTGTGACCAGCCCCCCGGACTTTGAAGGTTTTTTGAAAAACCAGGAAGAAGAAATCAAAAGGCTGTGGGAGACAAAAACCGGGGAAGCCTCGCGGCTCATCGAGGCGATTGCCGACGAGCTGCGAAATATTGCCAATACGAAATCCCGGCTGTACGGGGATTTGCAGGCCCTGCTGGAATATCCCGCCCCCCGGATTCCCGATTCCCTTTCGGGTCCGCAGGCCGCAGGGGAAAAAGCGCGTCAGGATTTCCGTGGGTATTTTGGCTTTCTTTCAAAGCTGAAGTCCGTGAATCTCCAGTCGGGGGGGAAGGAGTATGCCGCGGTAAAAGAACTCCTGAAAGAACTGCGCCAGCCGCTGTATGAGGAACTGGAAGCCATCGCGAACACCATGCTCCAGAGGGAAATCACGGCGGCGGTATTCCCCCTGGCGAAAAAATTCTTTGAGGAATTCGATGTGAAAAAAAGGCAGGCGGGCATTTTGAGTTTCAACGATGTGGCGCGCCTCGCGGTGGACGCCCTTTCCCGCTATCCCGACATACGGCAGGCATACAAGGACAGCATCAAGGCCATCATGATCGACGAGTTTCAGGACAATAACAGCCTGCAGCGGGATCTGGTTTTTCTTTTGGCGGAGAAGCCCCTGCGGGACCAGCCCGGCATCCCCGGGCCTGATGAGCTTGAAGAAGGCAAAATGTTTTTCGTGGGGGACGAGAAGCAGTCGATCTACCGCTTCCGCGGCGCAGACGTGTCGGTGTTCCGGAGCCTGGCGAAAACCATTGGAGGCGAGGCGGGGGCGGCGCTGAATCTGAAAAACAATTACCGCTCGCTTCCGGTATTGGTAGAGGCTTTTAACCGCATATTCGGGGGCCTTGGCCCTGAAGAGGAAAAAGTTTCCGGTGCCCTGCCTTCGGTTTTTCTTCCTTCCGGCGGAGGGCTTCCCGATTTCGAGGCGGCCTATACGCGCATGGCTTCCTTCCGGGAGGAGGCAGGGGGAACGCCCTGTGTTCATTTTTGTTTCCTCGACAGGGACCGCATACCGGAAGACGACAAATTCGCCTTGTCCCCGCACGAGCTTGAGGCGGTTTTCATCGCGCGGCGCATCAGGGAGATGGTGGACTCAGGGCATAAAATCGCCCGGCGCGACGGGAACGGCGTTGCCTATGCTGCCTGTACATACGCGGATTTCGCGGTCCTGCAAAGGTCCTACGCGAACCAGCACTCCCTGGAAAAATACTGCAAAGACTTTGGCGTTCCTTTTACCGCCGACAGGCCCGCCGGACTTTTCACGGACGCGCCCGTGAACGATTTGTATATGCTTCTGCGCCTTCTCGCCTACCCCCAGGACCGCCTGGCCTGCGCCGCGGTTATGCGTTCCCCCTTCGCCCGCCTTGACGACAGGACTCTGGCGCTGTGCATGACGCATAACGCGGATGACGATTCCAGGGCGGGCGAAAGCGCGCAGCCCTTTGCCGAAGAGACGGCAGATCTCCTTCCGCCCGAAGCCCAGCAAGCCTACCTCAGGGCGGGCGAGCGTTACCGGCAGCTTGCTCAGGCGGCGGAAACCTTGAGCGTCAGCGAACTGCTTACGAGGCTGTGGTACCAGGAGGGCTACCGCTATGAAACCCTGTGGTCGGCGCCCGCCCAAGGCTATACGGAATTATTCGACGTGCTTTTTCAGCTTGCCCAGAATGCCGACAGGCAGGGGCAATCCCTGAGCGGTTTTATCGATTGCCTTGAGGGCCTTGCCAGCAAAGAAGAAAAGCCCGACGATCCGGATGTGCCCATCGAGGGGGAGCGGGGGGTCAGGCTCATGTCGATACACAGGAGCAAGGGCCTTGAGTTTCCCGTGGTCTTCATTTATGGCGGGAACCACCACGGAAGAAACGATACCAATACCGATCCCATTTATTTCCACGAAAAATGGGGAATCTCCCTCAACCTTCCCCTGGCTGAGGAGCTGCCGGAGAAGGGCGGCAATTATTTTCATCTGTGCCAAAAGGAAGAAGAAAAACAGAAAACCACCGCGGAGCTGCGCAGGCTTCTGTATGTCGCCATGACCCGCGCGGAGAGCTGCCTGTATTTTACCTCCGCCCTGCCCGGGCAGACCAAGGAAGAAAAAAAGAAGGAAGATTTAAGCGGCGGGGAATACACGGAGGGGCTTGTAAAAAAACGGCTGGCACAGCTTCTGGAGAAAAAACAGAAAAAAGGCGGGGATGGCGATTCGTCGTTCCTTGACCTCCTTCTTCCCGTGCTTGCCCCGGCGGACGGGAATGCCCCTTTCACCATCGAGGCAATCCCCGTGCTTTCGAGGAAAGACCTCCGCAGGCTTGCCTCGGGGGAAGGAAAGAACGAAGGCCTTTCCATGCGCGAGGCAGCCGCGGCAGCCGAGGAAAACTACGAAAGGGCGGCTGCCATTGTCCCGGCCCCCGCGCTGCCCTCCGATATTCCGGCAAGCTCTTTGCACTATGAAGGAACAGAATGCGACCGGGAGGAGCCCGATGCGCGCGTTGCCGGGGCGGATAAAAACCTGGACGCGATTCTCGTGAGGGCGGGCCTGGAGGCGGCGGATTTCGGCACCATCGTCCACGGCTTTCTGGAAGCGGACATAAACGGGACCCGCGCGTTCATACCGCCGAAGATACTCGCGCGGCTGGACGGGAGGCTTGAGGAGGAGGACATACAGGCGGTCCGGGACGCGGCGGAGAAAATGACCCAAGGCTTTCTTGAATCGGATTTGGGGAGGCTCAGCGCGGCGGCCTCCTGCCGGGAGGCGGAGTTTTCCATCCTTACCCAGGTTTCGCTGGAAGGCAAAACCATACCTGTTACCGGCAAGATAGACCTTCTTTTCAGGGCCGAAGGCGCCATGCATGTGGTGGATTTCAAAACCGACAGCGCCCAGGATCCGGACCGCCACCTGGGGCAGCTTGCCGTGTACTCCCGCGCGGTGTCCGACATATTCGGGGTTCCCGTGCGCGCCTGGCTTTTTTACCTGCGCACGCGGCAGGCCGTGGAACTAAGCGCGGACGTAGGGAAAATCAATATCGAAGACATGGTGGCGGGGCATTTGAGGGATAAAGAAAAAATTTAACCACTGACCGCACGGGCGAAGGGCCGACAAAAAAATGAATTTCAGGGTTGGTCGCCTTTTGTTACGGCAAAAGATTTTATAAGGCCTTTCGCCCTGCCAGCGGCAGGTTTGCGGGATTTCCGCTTCAATCCCTCGCGCATTTTGGCTGCCGGAAGCATTTGTAACGAAACTCGAATTTCGCCCTATTTGAAATTTCTCATAAGGAATCGATTTCTTCAGCAAACTTCTGTAATCTTATTTTATTAATGGCAGGATATGCCGCGCCGATTCTCTGATCGCGGTAACTGCGTCTGGTTGTTGTAAAATTTCAACAGCCAGATAACCATCATAAGCGGTTTTCCGAAGTGCCGTTATGATTTCTGCAAAATTGAGTCCGCAGTTACCTGGATATAATCGATTATTATCGCTCAAATGCACATAAGTAAAATAACCTTTGCTCCTATGTATCTCTTCACATATATTCCTGTCTTGAATATTCATATGGAAAACATCTAGCATAATTTTGAAATATGGACTACCGATTTCATCTACCAGATTGCGGCTATCTTGAGTTGAAAGTATAAAATCACATTGTAAGAAATTTACTGGCTCAAGTATGAGAGTTACTTTTTTTTGTTCAGCATAGCGAACAACATTTTGCAAAGAATCGACTGCCAGCTTATAGGTTTGTTCATGTGGGACACTCGGCTCATACAAACCTCGAACTCGTCCGATATTGACCTGTGCATCAAATTCTGTAGCGATATCGATAAAATCATAAAAACGATGAATACATTTTTCACGAACATGAGGATCATGACAACTCAGTGAAAGCCCTTCATGACTATACAGCTCGCCAGTTACCAACATAGAAATCCCTATGTTATATTCGCGGATTAAATGCCGTATACTGCTAACAGAGTCTTGATTGGTCTCGCAGATCATAAGTTCCGCCGCATCATATCCATGATCTTTCAGCAATCGGAAGCCTTCTGTGAGGCTCCCCTTGTACGCAGTAAGTAAATGAGATGCGGCCACTTCCGGCATGGCAACCTGATATGATAATTTCATATACAACCTTCCTTATTAATCAACTCCATTCGTGCATTCTCTATGCAAGCGTTGAAAAAGTTATTACAATCTTTTCTGTCTGCCATTAGTGTGTCCTGAATTCTTGTGACGATTGTTTTCTTGCTCGTCCACCTTTAACACGTTTCACTATTATCGGGGCAAAACAGAATCCCCAAAAAAGTGCAATCAATATCCAGCAGATACTGTTACGGATAAAAATGGAAGGATCCCCCCGAGTCATATCAAAAGATTGGCGAATATATTTTTCTAACATGGGTGATAATACAAATGCCAAGAGAAGTGGGGCTGTGGGAATTTCTGAAAGTTTAAGAAAATAGCTTAAAATACCCACCCCAATCATAAAATAGACATCAAACATAGAGTTATTGGTTGTATACGAGGCTACAACGCATGTCGCAAAAACTATAGGTGCCAGAACGGCATTGGATATCGAAACGGCTTTCATGGCCAGCGGAATACATGCAAAACAAGTAATGAGGCCGATGACATTTGCCAAGTAAAAAGATGCTATAAGCGGCCACACAAAATCAGGTTTTTCAGTAAAAAGAAGTGGTCCAGGTTGCAAGCCCCACATCATCAGACCACCCAGAAGAATAGCTGTCGTAGAACTTCCAGGAATTCCTAACGTGAGCAACGGTGCAAATGCTCCTGCAACGGCAGAGTTATTAGCAGCTTCAGAAGCAGCGCACCCCTCAATAACACCTTTTGTAAATTTACTGCCATTTCTATTGATGCGGCGCTCCATGATATACGCAAGGAATGCGGCAGAGGTACTTCCTGCACCAGGCATGACACCAACAAAAGTACCCAAAAGCCCGCAACGCACCTGTACAGGTAAAATACGCTTTACTTCGCCCCAAGTCAAAAACATGTCTTGTATACGGATATTAGCTTTTTCTCTATCTCCTATCCCTCGTTGGGTAACCATTTCTATTACTTGCGAGAAACCAAACATGCCGATGACCAAAGGCACAAAAGCTACCCCCGCCATCAGATTAGGAATCCCAAAATGAAAACGTAAATATCCTGCCGCATAATCAGTCCCCACAGTTGCAAACAAAACTCCAAGCGAAGTAGCAAGGAGACCATGAATTACATTATCTCCCAAAAGCCAACCTATGGACGTCAGTGCCAATAAAATGAGAAGGGCAAGTTCTGGTGAACCAAAATTTAGGCCTATGCGGGCCAGCATTGGACCGCTTACTGTCAAAATTAGAATTCCGATAGTCCCCCCAATAAATGAGGACATAAAACAGGTAGTCAGCGCTTTCCCAGGCATTCCTTTTTTTGTAAGAGGATAGCCATCTAACGCAGTGCAAATGGCAGGAGTATCGCCAGGAATATTAAGTAAAACCGCCGAAATACTGCCACCGTATGCACAGGCATAGTATACTGCCGCAAGCATGATTATTGCACTAGCTGGGTTCATAGCGAAAGTAATTGGCAATAGTACCGCAACACCAGTTAGGGCTCCGATTCCTGGCATGGCTCCAATGAAGACCCCTGCAATAGTACCAAATAAACAGGCAAGAATATTGTTAAAAGTAAAAACACTGGCAAATCCATAAAACAGAAGATTGAGATTTTCAAACATTGCTTTCTCCTTTCAGATCAGTTATCCCAACAAGCCGTTTGGTAAGGGAACTTTGAGCAATAAACGAAAAAGAATAAAGAGAAATGCTGCCATAACAGTACCAATTGTCACGGATTTGAAAATCGGTTTTTTTTCAAAAAATTTTAGCCAGACTATAATAAAAATTCCCAACGCAGGAACCATTCCGATAAAATATATACTCGAAACTGTTACGATAGACACAAAAACAAAAATAACCGCTCGCTTATCCAGCGGAAGGTTTGCTTTCGATTTAATCTCATGAAAAAGAAGTGGAATTCCAAAGCCAACCAACATGGTGCCACACACCATGGGGAACAAACCTCCGCCTGGACCGTGGTCAACCCATACACCGTACTTTACTATACCCATCAAAATCCACAATATTCCAAGAGGAATACAAATAACTGGAAAGACTTTGTTCATGCAAATCCTCCATAAAAAATTTTAGACAGTAAAAAATATAAACAACCCTCATGCATGAGGGTTGTCTCAAATTATGTAATCACGTTGAATTCCAAACGAACTTACCTTTTTTTGCCTCCTCCAAGCACTTCGTTGAACAATGCCGCGATTTTCTTCATCTCGTTGGTAGAATACGCAGGGGCTTCATCAAGACCCATAAATGTTGGAGTGAGCAAATTATTGCTTAAGTACTGTTTAAACTCCGGCGTATCCAAAAGCTTCTTTCCAATCTGCTCATAGTATCTCTTGGCAGCATCAGGCATATCAAGTGCGCCAGAAATCCCCCTGAATCCCCGTAGTACAAGTTGGGGATAACCAATTTCGATAAAAGTTGGAGCATTGGCAAATTTACCTGTCATCCTTTCTGTAGAGAAAGAAACAACAGGGATAAACTGTTCTGCGTTGACCTGGCCAATACATTCCGATGGATTTAGAATGGCGACATCAACATGACCACCTAAAAGTGCTGTAGCAGCGTCACCTGAACTATCATACTGAACATAGTTGAAATCGGCTTTACAGTATTTCCTCAACAATTCGCACGCATACTGGGAATCATTAAGGCGCTGGTCAGAACCATACCGGAGAGTACCGGGTTTTTCCTGAGCAGCCTTTAGTAGGGTTTGAATATCTTTATACGGTCCAGTCGCCAAAGTGCACAAGGTAACTTCGTCATACGCGAGAATGCAAAAAACGTCCATATAGCCTTCAAACGTGTGTTCCCAGCCGGCAACATAAGTACTCACCATCGGGCCCGAATTCATCGCAAAAATGGCATGCGGATCCCCCTTTTTTGTTAAAAGGTAGTTGTACCCAACAGCAGAAGCTCCACCTGGCTTGTTTATGGGCACCCATGTCACATTACTTAACTTATTGGCTGTTACCGCATTTGCGATTGCTCTGGCCCAAAGATCGCTTCCCCCGCCTGGAGATGCAGGAATGATATACTCAATATCTTTGGTTGGTTGCCAAGTATCGGATTGTCCTACTGTGTTGGTGTTTTCAGAACTTCCTCCCGCAAAAGCTGCAAATAGCCCGAAAACCATCAACAGCCCCATGCATAAACTCATCATCTTTTTCATATACGATCCTCCTTTTATGATCTTCAATATTTCTTTTGCGATTTGAATCCGTTACAAAAAACTAAGCAAAAATTTTTTCTTGTTGTGCGCGTAGTTCCCACAGAACAGAGTTCGTAGGTTCTTCAATCATAGAATAGGTAATTGTCTGACCTTTTTTAATATCAACAGTCGTTTTATTTCCTGTAATCAGGTGTGCAGGCATGGCATTATCAGGTCCCCATTTGGTAGCAGGTACCATTATAGCAGTCATTCGCTTATCGTGATCATTACCCAGTTCTTCTCCCCTCTTGATATCCCTTGTAGCTATTTTAACCAAATCAACTGAAGGAAAATAATCCAATGCCCCAGTATCAACATTCAGCAATCCTATACAAAGAATCGTGACACAGGTTTCCACGCCACAGAGATGATATGGGCGATAAATGACCGCTGCGGATCCGTCATAGTTGATAATATGACCTTTCGTGTTGACTATATATCTGGAATATTCGTTGTCACAACGTACAATCATGTACACGCCACCACCCATACCACTTTCATCTAAACACCTTAAGTTCGTATGGCAGTCAATAGTACCTTCATTATTATAAATTCCGCCATTCTTTTTTGAACAAAAAACAATGGGCAACTCGGTTATACGTAACGGCGCCAAAGACGTCTGAGGAATATCGGGTTTCAACCCAAGTGCATTTGCGGCTATTGTCATCTCGCAATAATCATAATCGCCAATAATTGGCATACTTTTCCCAGCTTCTAATCGGTTATCAATATATTCTTGGGCCGCATCTGATTCGTTTGGGATTTTTTTAAAATATTTTATATATCTTTCAGAGATACTCTCCGTTTGATCTTTATGAACTGTTATCCCGTCAGATTGAACGAAAAGTGTACGTTTTTTTTCATCCAGAATCCATTCAGCATCCCTCGCTTTACCGGCGGAAATGATGCTAAGACCTATCATTCGACCCCATTCCACTAACCCAATAATCAAGCCCGGCTGATCTCCATCCACGGGAGAGTAGCGAACCCCGTTCTCTATAGCACGTCTGCGCAAGATAGGACCGATAGCCGAATCCATTTCTTTACTGACCGCCGCGATTGATTTTTTTCGTTCTATAGCGGCACTACAGTAACGAGCACCGGCTTCTGGAACACCTGTGGCTTCCACAATGACATCAATTTCTGGAATATCCATGACGATCATAGGATCATCCGTATAGACATATTTTCCATCAAAAATCGCTTTGCGTGTTTCGCCTGCATCCTTGGAATATAGGATTTTCGATTCTGGAATACCGGCCTTCAGAATGGAACTCTTTGCAGCTTCTATATCCGTATCAGCGACTACAGGTACATGTAAACCCTCCACAAATGGATGCTGTGTTACTATGGCTTTCCCATACTGTCCGGGACCAATAACCGCAGCAGTAACTTTTTCTTTTCTGCGATACTTCTTGAAAACTTGGCGATAGATCATTTTTCCCTCCTTAAAAATATTATAATTACGTCACTTTATGAACGATTTAGCGATACTCAGCCTACACGAAGATTGCAATTTTAGTGCCAAGTATACAAATAATCTCACAATAATTAGCAATATATCCTGAGATTTAGCAAGAGTTATCTAAGTAAAGATAATAAATTAGCAACTATTCAGCCAGCTTTTAGCTAAGTCTTTATACTATAATGAATTAGCTAATCAGATGGGTTTGGCAACACAATAAACGCAATGCCGTAACTCCTTATACTGCAAGGAATTAAAGAAAACTGTTGGTATCTGGTCGGATTGAAGTAATCATCAAAGAAAGCAGTAAATTACTACGACCTTCCATCTGTCCAACTGCGTATAGATTATGGATTTCTAAGTCATATTAAAAGTTATATTAAAGAAACAGTTGCAGAAATTGTTGCGCCGTTGTAATATATCAACATTGACACAGTTTGGTTTTATAAATTTTGAGGCAGGGCATATGATCAATATAGCTTTTATAGTTCCTTATCCAGAGCTGCTTGAAAAAGTTGCGGATATTATTGCAGATCACGAACTCAGCTTCAAGAAGCAAATAAACGTATCGTTAAGTGTACCGCAATACCCTCAAAAAGCCACTTATGCTTCAAATTGTGATGTATTGATAGCGCGTGGGTTCACAGCGCGGTATCTAAGCAAAAATACCAACGGTATACCCGTGGTCGCGTTACCTATAACCACCTGCGATATCATTCGCTCGATCCAAAACTGTATACAGAAATATCATTCGAAACGGATTGCATTAGTAGGACCGGATTTCTCTACTGACGATGTAGCCTTGTTGGACAACATTCTTCCTTGTTCTCTTGTAAGTTATAATATTGTTGAAAGTACATCCATGAAAAACAGAATCCTACAGGCCGTCCAAGATGGCTGCGACGCGGTGATCGGCGGCAACACGGCAAAGGGCTGCGCCAATAATCTGGGCTGCCCCGCGATAACCATCCAGACGGGGGAAAAAGCAATCCGCAGCGCCCTGGACGAGGCTGTCCGCGTGGTGAAGATACTGCGCCGCGAGCGCGAGCGCTCGGAAATGTTTACGACAATTTCGAACTGCTCAAAAGACGGAATCATGTATGTGGACAATGGCAACATTGTCCGGGTCGCGAATCCCGCCAGCATGCAGATTCTGGACGGCGGGAAAAACCATATACTGGGCGTTACCCTTGCCCGAATATCCCGCGACATGCACAAACATGTGGAGGAAACGCGCGCGGAAGGCCGGGAAATATCGAACCATCTTTGCAGGCACCGCGACAGCACGCTTTCGGCCAACTACTTTCCCGTCATGATACGCGACAGCGTGACGGGGGTGGTCATCACGTTTCAGGATGTCACCCGCATCCAGCAGGTGGAAACCCACATACGCCAGAAACTCAGTGAAAAGGGCCTGAGCGCGCGGTATCGTTTTTCGGATATTATCCACAAAAGCAGGGCGCTTGACCACCTGATTGAGCTGGCGCGGCGCTACGCCGCGGTTTCATCGAACGTCCTTATCGAAGGGGAAACGGGGACGGGGAAGGAACTGCTTGCCCAAAGCATCCACAACGCAAGCTCCCGGAGCGCGGGGCCTTTTGTCGCGATCAATTGCGCCGCGATTCCCGAAAACCTTCTTGAATCCGAAATGTTCGGCTACGAGGAAGGGGCCTTCACCGGGACGACCAGGGGCGGGAAAATCGGCCTTTTTGAACTTGCCCACAACGGGACGCTGTTTCTGGATGAGGTATCCGGCCTGCCGTTCAACTTCCAGGGGAAACTGCTTCGCGTGCTGCAGGAGCGCGAGGTCCGCCGGGTGGGGGCGAACAAAGTCAAATCCGTGGACGTGCGCATCATCGCCGCGTCCAATTTCAATCTCCACCGCATGGTCCGGGAAGGGGAGTTCCGCAAGGACCTGTTTTACCGCCTGGATGTGCTGAAGCTGTTTGTGCCGCCGCTCTGCGAGCGGCTGGAAGACATCGAAATACTGTTTCTGCATTTTATCGCGTACTACAACGAGCGGCTCAAAACCGAAATCACCAAAATCGATTCGGGGGCGCTGGACCTGCTGATCTCGCACCGCTTTGAAGGGAATGTCCGGGAACTCAAAAACATCGCGGAGCGGGTAAGCATTCTCTGCATGGGTTCCCGGACAGTAAGCGCGGCCGATATCCGCACCGCCCTCTATGACAACAACGCGCGCGAATCTGCCCCGCCGTCCGGCAAAACCGTGACCCTGCGCGGCCTTCGCGGAAAAGACGAGCGGGACTTCATCCTGAATGCCTTGCAGCGCTGCGGCAACAACCAAACCCGGGCGGCCCGCGAACTGGGAATCGACCGGACCACCCTGTGGCGCAAACTGCGCAGGTACGGCATCGAAAAGAACGAAAAGAACGAGAAAACGCCTGCGCTGTAACGTTGCGCTATTGCAGCAAACAATTGCATACAACGATTTAAATGCCCGTTTTGCCATGCAGAAAAACCGCAGGCCCCCGGACAGGCACAGGCCGCGCGGAAAACACGCGCCCAAATAAGCGCGCGCGGCGGGCCTGCGATTTTGTATAGGCCACATGGGCGAAAGGCTGGTCACTCGCCGCGCTTGTTGCCCGCCCCTGCAGCCTGAGCCCTGACTGGTTTCCGGCGTATATAAAAGCCGAAGGGCCGGAGACACGGGCTTTTGATCGAAACACCTGGTTTTTGTCTGTGTCCGGCCGTATCGTCCGTGGCAAATCTTTGTCTTTGCGTAACAGAAGTTATAAAAATGCCTGAAAAACCAGGCGCGTGGCACTGTCTTTGCTATAAAAGAAAGCGGAGGATTAGCATGAAATATATAACAAAGGCCGCCCGGCTCAATAAACCCTATGACATCGAACTGATAGAACGCGAGCTTGAATGCGGGGAAGACGATGTCATCGTGAAAAACCATCTTATCGGAATATGCGGTTCCGATAAGAATTTTTACCGGGGCTTTATGCCGCCAAAAACAGCGGAATTCCGGCAGGAACCGAAATTCCCTTTTCTGCTGGGGCACGAAAGCGGCGGCACGGTCGTTGAGGCCGGATCGAAAGTGCGCGGCTACGCCGTGGGGGACAGGGTCATGGCCTTTGGCTGGAACAACAATTACGCGGAATATTTTAAGACCCCGGCTTTCCAGCTCCAGCCGGTTCCCGACGGGCTTGACATGGATATAGCGGCCCTGGGCGAGCCGGTCGCCTGCGCCATGTATTCCGGCCTGAACTGCGGCGCGCAGCTTGGCGACACGGTGGTGGTCATGGGCGCGGGCTTTTCCGGGCAGATTATCGCCCAGTGCGCGAAGAAAAAAGGCGCCGAAAAAGTAATCATGGTGGACGTGCTTGACGGCAAACTGCAAGTGGCGAAAAAACTCGGCTGCGACCTTGCCATTAACTCCAAACAGCAAAACGCCCCGGAAATCATCAAGGACATCACCCGCGGAACCGGCGCCGACGTGGTTGTCGAATGCGCGGGGACGGCGGACTCATTCAATACCTGCAGCGAAATCATCAAACACAACGGGAAGTTTGTATTCTACAGTTGGGTAACGACGCCTGTCGCCCTGAACATCAGCCGCTGGCACGACGACGGCCTGGAATTCATCAACACCTGCCTGGTGCACCACACCTGGCAGGAACGCTATGTCTGGACCCCGGCGGTATTCCGCCCGGTCATCCAGGGGAGCATCAACATCAAGGCGCTCGTCACCGACGAATTCCCTTTAAGCAAAATCAAAGAAGGTTTTGATCTTGCCGACAAAGACGAGGCCGCCATAAAGATCGTGTTCCGGCCATAGGCACTATCAGCAAAGCCGTGGGATACAGAAATTTGACCACGGACAACACGGACAAAAAAATACGGAATTTCGATCAAAAGTCTGTATTTTCGGCAGGCCCCGCGTTTTCCGGCAATAAAGCGCGACATGGCTTAAACCGGGAATCATCCCTCCCGCCGTTTCACATAATACCCCGCGTTCTCGTACTTCACGTCCACATAGGCGCGCTTTTCCGCGGAAAAAATAAAATCCTTCAGGCGCTTGTAGCCCAGGGCGCCGTAATCCACGCGGCTGTCGTTCAGGCGCGTGTTTATCGAGGCAAGCGAATGGTAGTCCTTGCTCTTTTCCTTTGTCAGCTCATCGACAATGCCGCGAAGGGTCTCAAAGGCCGCGGCAAGGGGCGTCTCCTGCGCGGTCGTGGGGTCCTCCGGGCCGTAGGAGGCCAGGTATGTGGCCTGCTCGTCCTCCACAAGCCGGATAAACTTTTTGTCGCAGGCGGAGTTCACAAAATCCACCCAGGACTTGAAACCGTAGTTTCTTTCTTCAAACGAAGGGTTCAGTATCTTCAGTTTTACCTTGACCGCGCCCATGCCCGGCTTCTTTTTGTTCTTTTCCATCTCCTGCACGGCCTCCACCAGAAGCCGGTACGCAGTATCCTCGGAAAGCGATTTCTGTGCGGCCGAAGGGGCCTCGGGCTTCCGCTGCCTGGCACCCTGCGCCCGGCCGGCAGGCTTGCCGTGCCGCTTGCGCTTCGCCGCCTCCGCGGCCTCCGCCTCCTCGGCAGCCTCCGCCGCCTCGCCGGGAATAATTTCCCGGTAGTCCTTGAACGAGTCGGCCAGGGACAAAAGCTCCTCGCTCGCGTTGCTCGAGTTGCAAATAATATGAATGCCCTTGCCGTTCCGCCTGAGGGTATGCAGCAGCGGGCGGAAATCCGCGTCCCCCGTAATCAGGACGATCTTCGTCAAATGCGGGTATTGGTAGATCAATTCCACCGCGTTGGTAATCAGCGAAATGTCCGCGCTGTTTTTGCGCGCCACGGGAATATGGATAAGCTCAAAACCATTCTCCGACAAAAGATGCGACAGCCGCGCCAGATTGCGCTTGGTCCAATCCCCATATACCCGGCACACGGTAATCCTGCCAAGCTCCTGGGTAAACTCCAAAAGCCCCTCAACAAACTGGGAGTTCGCGCTGGGCGTAACGTTTTCAATATCCCAAAGAATCGCGACGCTTTCCATAATTAAACTAACGCCTCCTCATAATAATAACTCACCTTGCGCAAAAAAATAAACCACGGAAACAGACACACGCCCAAATGACCGCATGCGGCCTCATATCCCAAACAGCTCCCTCATGCCGCCGGGAATGGTATAGTCGATTTTTCGCGCGTTATCCCCGTAAATCCCCGTCTCAAGATTCGGCCCGTGGATCTTGTCCAGATGCGCCACCGGGTCGCAGACGGGCGAAGCCAGAATAGTCTCAAAGACCCCGGCAATCGCGCAGGCCTGGCGCACCACCTCCCCGCGCAGGTCCTCCACGCTATGCTCGTAGCGTATGCCCGTCACGGGATTGCGGTAGGCAAAGGTCTGGCGGAAAACCCAGGTAAGCCGACGGTACGATTTTCGGTAAAAAGACGGAATGAAATGCCGTTTGGAAGGAAACACCGCGCCCACGAACCGGGCCGCCGCCGCGCCCCAAAAGCCCCACAGGGCGCGCTGCACGCGCTCGTAGCGGCGGAGGCACAGCCCCAAAGCCTCGCGGCTGTAGGCACCGCCCGCAAAACTCATAAACCCCAAAAGCTTCAAAAAAGCCGCCCTGTCCATCTCCATCCCCGCCGTCAGATCCGCAAGCCGAAGCGGTAGATTCGGAGGCTTTTTTACATCGGCCACATACAAATCCAGAACGGACTCAAAAAGGTAGTGGTTGTACAAAGCCTCCCCCCCGCCCTTGCCCGCGCAGTACAGCACCAGGGGATGGAAAACAGAATCGGCAACAACATGGCAGGCGTAGCCGAAAAGAAAAGCCCACACCGCCTCGGCAAGATTAAAACCGCCCTCCCCGATAGCCACGGCATGGTTTTCCAGCGCGGCGGAGTAAATGCCCGCAGTTTTCGCCAGAATCGCAAGCGTGTCGCCCCCGTCCGCCCCGTGCAGCGCCATCGCCGCCTCGCGGAACTTCTGGTTTTCCGGCCCGTGCAGGTAGTAAAACAAAAAATCCGGAGCAACCGATCCAAGAAGAAAAACATTCCTGTTTCGCCCCAGCAGCGCCCCCAGAAGAGGCTGTTTCAGCTCCGCCAAAACTTCCAGCGACAGCCACCAGTGGCTTACTTCTTTCGGCACTGTCCCCTAGCCCGCCCAGATCTGGCGCCCGCCGTCCACCCGGATAACCTGCCCGGTTATATACGAACTGCCCTCGGAACAAAGAAACTCAACCGCCCGGGCGATCTCCACGGGCCAGCCGTAACGCTCAAGCGAAGACTGATCCATCCGGGCGTCCTCAAGCGGCCGGCTCGCCTTGAAACGCGGCGACAGCGTGTCCCCCGGGGCAATAACATTCGCATGCACCCCGTAAGGCCGCAGATACGCCGCCAGGCAGCGCGTGTACTCATGCACGGCCGCCTTTGAGGTGCTGTAAATCGAAGCGGCCGGCAAACCCGCAAGCCCCGCGATGCTCCCGATATTCACCACCCAGCCCGCCTTCCGCTCAATCATCGCGGGGACGACCTCCTTGCAGGCAATAATGCAGGTCATCAAATTGCGATCAAGAATTGTCCTTACCTCCTCGTAGGGCAAAAACAGGGGATCGTTCCCCTCGACAATCTTGCCCGCGTTCTTCCCCGCCGCGCCCATCGAGCCGGTATCCCCGCCCGCGTTGTTCACCAGAATATCTATGTGCCCCAGCCTTCCCCGTATCTGGGAAACCAGGTCCTTCACCACCTCGACCTTCGTCAAGTCCCCCGCGACATGCATCGTCTTGACGCCATATTCCTTCCCGATCTTCTCCGCCACCGCCGACAAAGACTCCCCCTCGTTGAAATACGAAGACGAGTTCGCGGTTGACCCGTGAATCACCACATTCGACCCCGCCGCGGCAAGCTGCTCCGCTATCGCCTGCCCTATACCCCGGCTTGATCCCGTGACCCAAGCCGTTTTGCCCGCAAGATGTTTCTCCGCCATATACGCCTCCTTAATCCATATTTTATACCACAGTGACCAAAACACTATATCGCTTTCCCGGCGGCCTGTAAAGCCGCCGCGGCGCAGGGTGGAGTGACGTGTCAGGAGAGAAAAACACGGACCTCGCTGACAGGCCCCGCGTGTTTCGTTTCAGGCTTCGTTGCCAGCCTTGTTGTACCCCCTGACTGGATAGTTGCCTTGCCCTATTATAAAATATTACTGCGTATTTACCTTTCGCCGTTTTATTTAATTCCCAAATTCGCCGATTTGCCTGTGAACATAATCACCCTGGGATTTTCCCAATATATGGGCGGCGAAGCGTAAACAGACCTGCCATGTGCAGTAAAAACCACTTGCGGGGCTTATTTTTTTATTTCCATGCTATGTTTATCCTCTTTGAATGTATAGCACAATCTGATAAATACAAATTTATTAAATTTTGATAGGCTATTCCTGTTTCTTCTGCCTGCTTTTTAAAAAAATTTATTGTATCCACATCAATCCGTATGGAAATTTGTTTCCGCAATTTTTTTACATACGGATTTGGTTTTGCGTTAGTAAAATCATATTCTTTCCTCATTTT
>JAISXE010000092.1 GCA_031270615.1 Spirochaetia bacterium | reverse complement strand
AAACGATTGCTATCTGGTCCACGGGAAGGTTCAGACCTTTCATTTTTCTCGCGGTTTTCAGCGCAGCCTTCTGCTCGGTTTTCCGTTCGGTTTCCTCTATCACCTTCTTTTTTTCTTCCTGGTAGCGCTTCGCGTCTTCCCTGCGGGTTTTCCTGCGGGTTTTCAGCGCGACCTCTTCCGAGTATGTCAGCAGCATTCCTTTCACTATCATGTCCGACTCCTTGAATTCAGTATAGCCCATATACAACTCCCGATACAAGCGTTCCGTGTACTCCAGCACCGCGCGCCCGTCCGCCCCGCTCAAATCCCCGGCCCGCACCCCGCTTTCCGCCATGCCCGCCAGGGTCCCCAGCAGGGCCTCCATTTCCCGCGCAAGGGCCTTCCTCTGCCCCGGGGTCTTGGCCTTCCCCAGCGCGCGCCGCAGCCCCAGCACGCAGAAGGGCAAAAGCAGGTACATCTTCCTCTTTTCCAGCTCCCCAGGGCCGTGTTCGGGCAGCCTGAAGGTTTTGACCTTGTAGTCGTGGCTGCCTCCGGGGAACTCAAGGCGCAGCGTCACCTCGCCGGGGGCCTTGCCCCTGGGGTCAAGGTAGATGACCCGCGCCTCGGGGAACCTCACGGAGATGACGCTGCCCGAGGCGGTTTTCGCCCGCAGGGCCTGGGCAAAACCGTACTCGAACACGCGGATCGCTATTTCGGCGTCCCCTGAGGTTTCCACCTCGACATGGTAGGTGCTGCCGCCGATGGCGATGACGGTGTCCGAGAGGAGGCGGCGCAGGCCCCGGCTGACGGACTCGGTGTTTGGGTACTCCACGGCGCCGTCCGGGGGGTGGCTTGTGCCGAAAAGGCCGTTGATGAAGCCGGTGACTGCCCTGGGGGACAGGCGGATGAGCCTTTTGAAAACGAGGTCGAAGATGTCGCGGGTGGGGCGCGGGCCTTTTGTTTTTTTGGGGCCGGGCGCATAAAATTTTTTCTTTTTCATACTGTTATAACTCACCAAAAAATGAGGGTTTGCTTGAAGAAAAGGGGAAAAAACGTGACGATTTTTAAAATTTTTTTGGCAACCGTCCAGCCGGGGAAGAGAACCGCTGACCGCGCGGAACCACGGGCTACACGGACAAAGACTGACGAAGACGGACGGGGGAGGAGAAAAATTAGGAATTAGGGATGAGGAGAGAGGGGTTTTCTAATTCCTACTTCCTCATTCCTCATTCTTTCTTTTTCGTTAGGGGTTTACCACATATTTCGGCTTCCCGTCGATAAAGGCCTTTAAGCCCTCTACGGCAATATCCATAAGGCGCTGGCGGCTTTCCTTCGGCGCCCAGGAAATGTGCGGCGTGATAAAGCAGTTCTTCGCTTTCAGAAGCGGGTTGTCCCCCCTGATAGGCTCGGTGGAAACAACGTCCAGCCCCGCCGCGTACACCTTGCCGGAATTCAGGGCGTCCGCCAAATCCTGCTCGACCACAAGCGGCCCACGGGAATTGTTCAGTATGATAACGCCGTCCTTCATCTTTGCCAGGCTGTTTTTGTTGATGATACCCTGGGTGGACGGAAAAAGCGGGCAATGCAGGGCAATGACATCGGACTCCGCGAAAAGCGTATCCAGCGGGACATAGGGGGCAATGGCCCTGCCCGCCTCGCTTTCAAACTCGTCATGGGCAATGACCTTCATCCCCAGGGCCGCGGCGATCTTGCCGGTCGTCTGGCCGATCCTGCCAAAACCGATAACGCCCAGTGTTTTGCCCGCCAGCTCGATAAGCGGATAATCCCAAAAACACCAGTCGATGTTCTTTTCCCAGCGGCCATCGTGTACCGCCGCGTTGTGGTGGCCGATGTGGTGGCAGATTTCCAAAAGAAGGGCAATCGCGAACTGCCCCACGGCAGCCGTGCCGTAGGTAGGTATATTGCACACGGGAATCCCCCTTGCCTTCGCGGCCTCCACATCCACAACGTTGTAGCCCGTGGCCAGAACACCGATGTATTTGATGTTCGGGCAGGCGGCGATGGTTTCCCTGGAAATCGGCGTCTTGTTGGTAATAACGGCCTGCGCCCCGCCGATCCTCTCGACAATCGTGTTGGGCTGGTCAAGCGGCGTGCGCTCATAGACCTTCAGCTCCCCCAGTGCCTCAAAACCGCTCCAGCTCAAATCGCCGGGATTCTCCGTGTAACCGTCAAGTATAACGATTTTCATTCTCCGTTCCTCCATAAAAGTTTATAAAATATGTTTTCCACACTATACACTGCCAGAACTAAGAAAAGAAACCACGGACACAAGAAAAACACACGAAGAACACGGACTTTTATAAAATTTCCTGATTCTTGCCCGTCTCTGTCCGCGCCTGTCCGTGCCCGTCCGCATCGTCAGTGGTTCTCCCCCTCCCCTCCAAAATTACCGAAGCCTAATCTTCCAGAAGCGCCCAAGCGCGGTTCAAAACACGCTTCGCGTTCGCGATAACGATTTCCGGGTCCTCGTCCTTCCAGGGCTTTACCTCGAAACTCAAAACATAAGGATCCTCAGGCCGGAAAAACCCCTCGCCCCTGAGAAGCCGCAGGAAATCAAGCACCTGGGGAACATCGTTTTCGCCGTTCGGGAACCCGAACCTCTGATGCTCGTCGCCGTAGCCCGTGGCAGCGGGATCCGCGCAAACCGTGTTACCGATATGGAAATGCGTCAAATAAGGCCGAAGCGTGCGCACGACAAACTCAGGCGTCTCATGCGTCATCGGAATATGGGAAAGATCGATCAGCAAGCCGAAGTTGCTGTGGCTTGTCCGCATATCCCCGGCAAAGCGGGCCGCAAGAGGCGCGGGGCCAATAAGCGAAGCCTTCGCAATATCGTAGTCGAACACCTCCAGCTCGACATACATATCTTTCTTTTTCGCATAATCGCACAGGTTCCGCGTGGTCCTAAGAAGCTGGGCGTAGGACGGCTGTTTCGTGTCTTCCTGCCATTTGCCAGAAAGAAAAGCCACGCCCTTTGAGCCAAGCTCCTCGGCCTCGTCAATCGCCTCGATAAGGGAAGCCTCCGCCTTCATGCGATCCCCCTCGTACAAGTGGTTTGCGTTCATGCCCGTGGTCAGCAGCCTGGGCTGTGCCCCGTAGCACACAGTGATATGCGACTCCGCCAGCATCCTCGCGACCCTCGCGCGGGTCTCGGCATCCTTAATCCAAGTAACCTCAATCGCGTCAAAATAATCGTCACACGCAACCCGCCGAATATTCTCGAAAGTATGCGGGTCCTCGCCCTTCCCCATACCCGGATACGCCATAAAAACAATAAGCCCCACCCTGAAATATTTGTGAATAGGTTCTCTCATATTTTCTCCTTATGCCTGATTATCGCACGCGCCGACAAAAAAAGAAAGTACCCGCAAAAGCAGTGAAGTATGCAGAGTGGGAATTTGGGCGCGTTTTTTTTCGGCAGCCGAAAAAAAACCCAGGTTGCATGGGCGAGCAGTAATTTTTTATCCGCTACGCGGATACCAAAATACGACCAGCCGGGCTTTCCGGGGCTGCGCTATCGCTCCGGCCCGGGATGCATGGGCGAGCAACGATTTGCGA
>JAISXE010000083.1 GCA_031270615.1 Spirochaetia bacterium | reverse complement strand
GCTCCAATCTTTTGGCTAAAGCCAAAAGGATTTCCGCTGCAATCCCTTGCGCCCCACGGGCTTTTTGCGCTTCGCGCAATCTAATTCTATATAGCGAGGGTAAACGCCGATGCCCTGCTCAGGGGCAGGATAAACGCAGAGGAATTTTGAACCACGGACAGGCACGGACAGGCACGGACAGAAAGAAAATTCCAGGACAAAAGTCTGTGGAGTCAGTGCGGTCGGCGGTTTCTCCTATTGGAGTTGTTTAAGAGCTTATCCTTAAATAACGCATAGTACACAAACCACGGACAACACGGACAAAGACGGACACCCCCCCGGGTTTTCTAAACAACTCTATTGAAAAAAATCCGTCCGGGTGGTCCGTGCCCTGTGGTCAGTGAGGTCTTTCGGTTTCTCTTATTCTGTTGTGTAAGGCGGGTTATTCAGGTTCAGGATGTAGTCCGCGTACTTTTGATCCATGACGGCGATATGGGACAGTATCCAGTCTTTCAAATACCGGACAAAGGCGTTAGGCACGAATTTCCTGCCAGACTGAAAGCTTTTGACGTCTTCAAGGATTTTCAGGATAAAGCCCGTGTGCTGGCCCTTGTGGTTTATGAGATCGGGATACTTGAAATGCGCCATGAGTTTTTCCTCTGCGGCAAAATGGTATTTCACATAGTCCACCGTGGCCTGTATGGTCTCCTGGAAATAGCGCCGCGCCTCCGCCTCTCCCGTCAGGCAGCCCTTGTACAGGGTATTGGTCAGCTCGATAAGTTTTTTGTGCTGCGTGTCGATGAGGTCTATGCCCACGGAATATTTCTCGTTCCATTCGACCAGAATGTCGTCCGTCATATAAATTCTCCTTTCCAAACCACACGCCGAGTCGATACCGACTTCGCGGACAAAAGCGGGGAGTCCGAAATAAAAAGTCCGTTATAGTCTGTGCCGTCCAGGATGCCTGGGCGAGCAGCAATCCTCTCTTCAGGATTGCGGGCAGCCCGTGGTTAAATTCCCATGATTACGATCCCGCGAAAAATTTCTCAAGCCCGTCCACCAGCGACGCGAAAAGCCCGGCCGCGTCCTGCAGCGCATCGGGCTTCGCCATATCCACGCCGGCAAGGCGCAGCGATTCAAGCGGGAAGCGGGACCCCCCCGATTTGAGAAAACCGAAATAGTCTTGCCTCGCCTCCTCGCCCCCCGCAAGCACCTTCCGCGACAGGCTGATGGCGGCGGCGATTCCCGTGGCGTATTTGTAGACGTAAAAGGCATGGTAGAAATGCGGGATCCTCAAGGCCTCAAGCTCGTCGGTTTTTTCGATGCTTACGGCGGGGCCGAAGTATTCTTCCAGCAGTTTCCGGTATATGGCCCGAAGGCTGTCCAGGGTCAGGGGCCTGCCGCCTTCGGCGGCGCTGTGGCAGAGATGCTCGAATTCCGCGAACATCGTCTGCCGGAAAAACGTGGCGATGATGTCGTCTATCTGCTTGCCGTCCAGGTAGGCGCGGAAATCCCGCGAGTCCGCGTGTTCCGCCAGGTATGCGCACAAAAGCTGCTCGTTGAAGGTGGAGGCGACCTCGGCCTCGAATATCGTGTAATTGTAGTGCTGGAAGGGATTGTTCTTTACCGAATAATAGGAATGCATGGAGTGGCCCGCCTCGTGGGCAAGGGTAAAAACATCCCGCAAAAGGTCATCCTTGAAGTTCAGCAGGATGTAAGGGTCCCCGTGGTAGGAACCGGCGGAAAACGCGCCCGATCTTTTTCCCTTGTTCTCGTAGCGGTCAACCCAGCCGCCGAAAAGCCCCGCGCGCAGGGTATCCGTATATTCCTTCCCCAGAGGCGCGAGGGCCGCCAAAACGACTTCCGCCGCCTGCTCGTAGCTGTGGCGCGAGGCAAGGTCTTTTACCAGGGGCGTTTTGGTATCGTACATGCGCAGGGTCCCAAGGCCCAGGACGCGGCAGCGCAGGCGGTAGTAACGGTGAAGGGACGGGAGGTTTTTGTGTACCGTCGAGATAAGGTTGTCGTACACGGCCTCCGGCACGTCGTCGGGAAAAAGGCGGGCGGCCCGGGCCGAGGGGAACCCCCGCGCCCTTGCCTTGTAAATGTCGAGGTTGACGCTGCCGGCCAGGAGGGCCGCGAGGGTGTTTTTGTGCGCGTCGAAGACGCCCATAAAGCGGCTGTGGGCCTTTTGGCGCAGGTCCCGGTCGGGGTTTTCCATGAACGCCTGGAAGCTGGAGTGGGTGAGGGGGCGCTCGCCATCGGGCGTGGGGAGATGGCCGAATTCCATATCGACATCGCTCAACGCGCCGAAAGCCTTGTGGGCCGTTTCGTTTGCCTCTTCCTGGAGCGCGAGGAGCTTTTCCTCGGCTTCGGAAAGCACATGGGGCCGCGAGCGCACGATTTTTGAAAGGAATATCTTATATTCCGGCAGGCTGCGGATAAAGCCGTCCATGCGCTCCCCGTCAATGGCCAGGATTTCCGGGTTCAGGTAACCGCTGGCCGCGCTTGCCTGGACAGCCGCCCGCACATACCTGCCGTACATGTCCTGGGCGAGGCACTCGGCGCCGTCCTCGCATTGCCGCAGGTTCGCGTAATAGCCAAGCCTCTCTTCGAGCATGCCCAGCCGCATCATGAAATCAAGGCAGCTTTTCAGCCTGTCCGCGGATTCGCCAAGGCTTCCCTTGAACGACTCGATTTCGGCCGCCATGCCGTTGTACAGAACCAGGTCTTTTTCCCAATCGGCATCCGACGGATAGAGCCTGCCCAAATCCCAGCGGTGTTCCCGCGGCACATCTTTTCTTTCGGGTATTGTCATAGTGTCCCTTATAGTCTTTCTATCAGGATTAATAAAGCCCCCGCGGCCTTTGCCCTGTGGGAAATCCTGTTTTTTTCCTCCTTGCAAAGTTCCGCCACGGTGCAGCCCCGCTCCGGCAGGTACAAAAGGGGATCATAGCCGAAGCCCCCGGAACCCGAAGGCCCCTGGGCAAGCACTCCGGGAAGGGTCTCCTGGGCGCTGAAAAAACGGTAGTCGTGGGCCAGCAAAACCATCGCGCAGACAAAAAAAGCCTCCCGCTCCCGCACGCCGCGCATCCTGTCCAGCAGAAACTGGTTGCGCTCCGCGTCGGCCAGGTCCCGGCCCGTTTCCCTCTGCCCGTAGCGCGCGGAATAAACCCCCGGCGCCCCCCCAAGCGCCGGCAGGCAGATACCCGAATCATCGGAAACAATCGGCATCTCCCGCGCTCCCGCCCGCCGCATCAGGCCCCGCAGGGTCCGGGCCTTTCCCAGCGCGTTCTCCAAAAAAGTCGAACCCGTCTCCTCGTGGCGGAAGTCCACCCCGACCTCTGAAGGAAGAAGCAGGGTGTGCCCCTGGAAAATGGCCTCAAGCTCTTTTTTCTTGTGCATGTTGCCGGACGCAAGAACGATTCTCATGGCTCCCAGCATAGCAAAACGCGGCGGTTTTGCAAATACCGGGAATTGCCGTTCAAAACCCCCCGGCCTGTTTTTTCCTTTTCAGCGTTCTTCTGATATAAAAAAAACCCGAATCGACAGTGCCCTTGGGAAGGCCAAGGATGCGGGCAATGTCGCTGTGCGAAGGGCTTTTCGGCGTGTTGGAAAGAATCCTGTTGACGGTTTCGTAACGGCGTTTTTCCTTGCGGATCTTCCTTTCCAGTTCCGCCGCGTGGAATCTGTCCCGGCAGCTTCGCAGCAATTCGTGGTAATAGTGGATGCGAAAATAAACGCGCCTGCGCTTTTCCACAAGGAACTGAATGCGCCGCGTCCTGCTTCCCATCGTTGTACGCAGGATTTCAATAAAATGAAACACAAAGGCGCTGTGCGTGCCAATCCGCGACGCTATCAGGTTGATAAGCCTGTCGTTCACCTCGTTGGCGCATTTGAGGGCCAGTAAAAGCAGATGCAGGGAATCCTTCAGCATCTCATCCGGGTTTTCCTCTTCAGGGAAATCGGGAACAAGGAGCGCCTCGGGTTCCTCCTCGTGTATTTCCCAAACCTCCGTTTCATCCATCTCCGTCATCAAGCTCTCGCAGTTTTCGTTATAGAGTATCTCTTCCTGCCGCTTCTGGCGAATCCTTGTCGCGAGATAGCTTTTCATGTGCCAAATAAAACAGCTTTGAAGGTATGTCTTAAAATCCAGCCCCGAGGGCCTGTAGCGCCGTATGACGCCATCGATGCGGGGATAAAAACTCAAAAGAAACTCGGAGCAGTCGTCCTCGCGGCAATAGCGGTTTTGCTCCGCGAAGCAATACGCCGCTATGTTGATGTGCTGCGTGATAAGGTCAAGCCCCTTTCCCGTTTTTTTGTAGCGGCTTATTGCCTTGTTCAGATTGTACGCCATACTGCATTCTCCCACAGAGTCTTTTCGCCGGGTTGTCACAGACACAGGGTTGCCATAGTAGATTCATATTGGTTTTGTAGCAAAAAACGTGCCAAATTCACTATGAAATTGAACGCGCCGCGCGGCTTTTTCCCGATTCGGGCCAAAACACCCCCCAAAAACCCTTTTGGCCCCCAAAAATACGGACACACGCTTACCGCTGAGACAGGCCCAAGAATATCCGGCAGCCCCAGGGCATCGGCGTTTGCCCTCGCTATATAGAATTAGATTGCGCGAAGCGCAAAAAACCCGTGGGGCACAAGGGGCTGGTCGCAATTTTGCTTCGCAAAATTGCTGCTCGCCCATGCAACCTGGGTTTTTTGCGCCTGGGGGCGCAAAAAATGTGCCAAAATGATCAATGCGATTGAGAAAAGTAAACGCCGATGCCCTGCGGCAGCCCCGGCCAGGCTTGACTTTGAGGCGGGATTCAATTACATAATCCGGTAAGGAGTTCAAGAATGGTTCACCGGATTGGTTCACAGATTCCGCAGACAGAAGGCGCCGCCTTCATCGCGTGGAACGCCGAAGTCGCGGGGGATTCCCGCCTGGGGAAGAACGCCAGCGTCTGGTTCGGCGCGGTTGTCAGGGCCGACCTGCATCCGATCTTTGTCGGGGAGGATTCAAACATCCAGGATAACGCCACCCTGCATGTGACAGGCTCCGATCCCTGCGTGGTCGGGGACCGGGTCACGGTGGGGCACAACGCGGTTATCCACGCCGCCAAAATCGGGGACGAATGCCTTATCGGAATCGGCGCGATTATCCTGAGCGGGGCCGTCATCGGCAGCCAGTCCATAGTCGGCGCGGGGGCGCTGGTAACGGAAGGCAAGGTTTTTCCCCCGCGTTCCCTTATTTACGGCAACCCGGCAAAACTCATACGCGGCCTGAGCGACGGGGAAATCCTGGAAATCCGCGCCACCGCGCAGCGGTATGTGCGCAAGGCGGAAGAAGCCGCGATCTCCTACCGCGCGGTGTAACCGCAGGCTGCTACAGGCCGCCTGACTCCGCCAGGAGCTGCCGTACCCGCCGGGGCTTGCGCCTCCCTTTGATAAAGAATGCCATGCGGCCGCCCGGACGCTCGTCGGGCTTTTTGGCAAAGTGGCACTGGTCGCGGTGTTTTACCCCGTGGCTCATGGGGACGGAGATTCCGACAAGGCGCTTCACATGGCGGGTTTGCGCGCGGGGGAGAAAAAAATCAAAAAATCAGGAGGCGTGAAGTGTCAAGAGAAGATTTTGGGCGCGTTTTTTTCGGCAAAGCCGAAAAAAACCGGGCTTTCCGCTCCAAGTCCTCGGATTTGCCAGGTTGCATGGGTGGCAGGCCCATGCAAATCCTGCGGGCTTTCCGCTGCAATCCCTCGCGCCATAGGCTCACAACGCGGCAACCTCGTCTGCGGAAAGCCCGGTCGCCAGGGCAATTTTTGCCCTGGCAAAAATTGCCCGCGGAAATTGCGGGGGAATCGCGTGATAGCCCACAGGGTTCTACCGGTTATACAACATCCTGCCTGAATGCAGGGCGATTGCCTGCAATCGCAGTTCCGGTTTGTTGGCCTTCCGCGATTTCCCTGGTTGCCGCAATAAAGCGAAGCTCCGCAAAACCACGCAATTTCCGTGATTGCCGGATGGCGCCTCGTAGACCATCCGGTTCGCCTCGTCCTCGCCCATCACCTGCAGCCTACAGCACGCTTGCCGTATCGCCATAGGCTCACAACGCGGCAACCTCGTCTGCGGAAAGCCCGGTC
>JAISXE010000027.1 GCA_031270615.1 Spirochaetia bacterium | reverse complement strand
CCGCAATCAGCCCGTGGGGCGCCAGGGATTGTAGCGGAAATCCCGCAAGCCCCGCAGGGGCTGAGGAATTGCAGCGGAAAGCCCGGTTTTTGGCGCGGGAGCGCCAAAAAGGCGCAGATATTTTTCTTAACTGGTTGACAGTGGGCACGGACCACCCGGACGGCACTGACGGCAATAAAGAAAAAAAAGGGAATCGGGTTTTTTGCATGACATTTTTCGGCCAAGCCTTGGGGTTTGTCCGTATTCTCCGGCCCTTATTCGCCTGGGCGGTTAGTAATCCTGCCCGCTTCCGTATTCCGTGGAAGGCGGGTCCTCTTCGTTGTTTGCGGCGTTGATGGCGTTGATGAATGTGAACAGCGCAATCAGGAATACTATGAAAATGACAAATCTGCGCATGGAAAAATTCCCTCCCAAAAGTGTTTTCCAAAAATATTCTACTGTAAAAACTTCAGCGGGTCTACAGGGCTGCCGTCTTTGAATATCGAAAAATGCAGATGCGGCCCGGTGGAATAGCCGGTGTTGCCCATTTCGCCGATAAGCTGGCCCTGCTCGACGCTCCTGCCCTGCTCGACGAGGGGCTTGCGCAGGTGGGCGTACCAGCTTTGGTAGCCTCCCGCGTGGGACACAATAATGTAACGCCCGTAGGTCGCGTGGACG
This sequence comes from Spirochaetia bacterium, assembly GCA_031270615.1. Classification (GTDB taxonomy): domain Bacteria; phylum Spirochaetota; class Spirochaetia; order DTKZ01; family DTKZ01; genus JAISAF01. The sequence goes on along the minus strand of JAISXE010000027.1, from coordinate 6,831 downwards.
CCCACCTTGACGACTTTGCCTGCCATTGCGGCGAGTATGGGGCTGCCTTCCTTCGCGGCAAGATCGATTCCGTTGTGGAAGCGGGGCACCCGGGTAAAGGGGTCGGGGCGTGTCCCGAAGCGGGAAGTCAGCCGGCCGGCCGCCGCGGGGTTGATAAAAAGCTCGCCGAGGATTTTTTTCAGCTCATGCTGCTGCATCCTGGCACCGGGGATAAACAATTCCTGCCCCGCGTGGATGGTCGAGGATTCGAGGTTGTTGGCATCGGCAATGGCGTTAGTCGTTATGGAATACGCCTTCGCGATGGAAAAGAGCGAATCCCCGCGTTTTACCGTGTACAGGATGCCGTTCCTGTCGGGAAGTTTCAGTTGCGTTCCGGCGGGGATTTTGAGCGCGTTCTGGATGTGGTTGAAACTGATAACGGTGTCAAGGGCCAGGCCCGCTTTCCCCGCTATGCCGGAGATGGTTTCCCCGGAGCGGATGCTGTGGTTCCGCACGGACAGGGAGCGGAATTCCCCCGCTCCGGCAGGCGTCTGAAAACCTTCTTCCTGAGGCGCGGGGCCTTCCAGGAAGGCGTTCAGGACGGAGGCTTCCAGGGTTTCTTCGGGCAGGCTAAGGGAAAGGGTCGATCTGCGCAGGAGGGGCGCGATGCCTGCCGCGATGCAGGAGAACACGACAAGGACGAGCGCCCCGGCGGCAGCCCCTTTCAGGGTGTCGGGAAGAATCATTTTCCGGGGCATCCCGCTTTTCGGTTTTCCGCCAGGCCGGGGCACGCTTTTCAGGGCGCGAACCAGGGGGAGGGCCATCCGCCCAAGCGCCCGCAGGATGTGCCTTTGCAGCCGCCGCCACGCCAGGGCCGCGCCGGGCCTGCGCGGGGAGTATACGAATGCCGGGCGCGGCCGGGAAACGGCTGGCCGCCGCCGGGAAACTTTTTGCTGAAGGACTTGCGTCATCATGGTACCCTATCTTATCGACAAGAACCGCCGCGCGTATTATAGTAAAGAGGATGGCTGCGAAGAAAAATATCCGGCCGGGCCTGGCTGTTCCCGTTCTTGCTGCGGCCGCGCTGGGGCTGTTCCTGCGGTTTTTCGTGTTCGATATAGTCCGCGTGGAAGGCCGTTCCATGGCGCCGGCGCTTATGCCGGGGAACATCCTCCTGGTGAACCGGGCGGCCTACGGCATACGCAATCCTCTGGCGGAAGGCTATTTTTTCCGCTGGGCAAGCCCCCGCGTGGACGAGATTCTTGTGTACCGCGATCCCTGGGACGGGGACTTAAAAATCAAACGCTGCGCGGCGGTCTCAGGCCTGGGCGTCTATGTGCGGGGCGACAATCTGCGGGAATCGCTTGACTCCCGCCTTCACGGCTCCGTGCCTGTTGAGTGGATTGCCGGAAAAGTGCTAATCTCTTTTTGAAAGAGGTCTATCGCTCCATGCGCTTAAAAATCGTTCTGGCGGCTTTTGCCGTTTTTTCGGGAATACTCCTTGTCCGCTATGCCGCGATTATGCTGATGGGCGAGCACATCAGCATGCGCAGCCAGATTTCCCTGCCGCCCGTGGAACGCGGGCCGATTCTGGACAGAAACGGGAAAATCCTCGCCATCCAGACGCGGCTCGACTCCGTTACGGCCTGGGTACCCTGGGTAACCAACCCGCCGGAGACCGCCCGCCTGCTTGCGGAAGCCCTGGGCATGAACGAGGAGAATCTTTTGTCCCGTTTCAGCGAAAACCAGGGGTTTCTGTACATAAAAAGAAAAATAAGCCCCACGGAGTCCGGCAGGGTGCAGGCATACCTTACCGAGGGGAAACTCGAAGGCATTTCCCTGGAACCCGAGTTCGGCAGGAATTACCCCAACCGCACCCTTGCCTCGCACCTTATCGGCTATGTGGGCGTCGACAACATTGGCCTTGACGGGCTTGAGTATACCTTCAACCAGGAGCTTTCCCCCCCCGTTGTCGGGCAGGATACGGACCTTGTTTTGGGCAACCAGGTTTTCCTGACCATCGACATGCAGGTCCAGTACGCCATGGAAAGCATAGCGGAGGAAACCCTGAAAACCCACAAGGCCAGCTCCGTCATGATTCTTGTCATGGAGGCCAAAACAGGGGAGATGCTGGGCTACGCGGCCCTGCCGAACTACGACCCGAATGTCATCTCGAACCTGAGGCCGGAACAAACGAAAAACAAGCCCATCTCGCTTTTGTACGAACCCGGTTCCGTGTTCAAGGTTTTCTCCCTGGCGGCGGCCCTGGAGCTGGGCGGCATAACGCCCCACAGCACGTTTTACTGCAACGGCTACTACGAGACCACCGGAGGCGACGGCAGGAAGATCCGCATCGGCTGCCTGGGCAGGCACGGAACCGTCAACATAGAAAGGATTCTTAACCTTTCCTGCAACGCCGGGGCCGCCTATGCCTCGGACACAATCGACGCCGAATCCTTTCATTACATGCTGGGCCATTTCGGTTTCGGGGAAAGCACCGGCATCCCCCTGAACGGCGAGGAAGAGGGGATGCTCCGCCCCCCCGGCCTTTGGTCGCCGAGATCAAAGCCAACCATCGCAATCGGCCAGGAGATTTCCGTGACGGCCATGCAGATGATGAAGGCCGCGACCGCCCTGGCCAACGAGGGCATCATCCTCCAGCCGCACATCGTGAAGAAAATCGTGTCCCCGGAGGGGAAACTGGTGAAGGAGTACGAGCGCGAGCCTTTGAAGCAGCTCCTTTCCCCCGGCTCGGCCCAGGACATCGTTAATTACATGGCCTCGGTGACCGAGACGGGCACGGGCAAAAAGGCCGCGCTGGAAGGCATCCGCATTTCCACCAAAACCGGGACCGCGCAGACCATCGACCCGGCAACGGGGAAATACTCGGAAACGGCCTTTGTCGCCTCCTGCCTCGCGCTTTTCCCGACCGAGGACCCCCGCATCATCGCCTATGTCGTCATTGAAAGCCCCAGGGGGGGGGAGTATTACGGCGGGCGCATAGCCGCGCCGGTAATCGGCGAGGTGGCGAATTTCCTTATCCCCTACCTCGGGATTTCCCGCGCGGGGGAAACGCTTATCGACCACCCAGGGCGCATCACCGTCCCGCGCATGAGCCTGCCGGAAATAACGGCGGTTGTTCCCGATTTTACCGGCTATTCAAAACGCAGCCTGCTTCCGCTCCTGCGCCGAGGGGACCTAAAAGTGTTTTTGAACGGTTCCGGCTGGGTCTGGAAGCAGGACCCTCCCCCTGGGACGGCCTTTACCGAAGGAATGACGCTGAGTCTGGAGCTTCGATGAGTTTCCTTGAGGAAAACCTCCGGGCGCTGGAGGCCGCGGGCTGCGATACCGCGAAAATCGCGGAGGGCTGCGCGGGGCTGGAAGCCTTTACGGCGCGGGACGGGCAGGTAAGCGCCACCCTGGACGGGGTGTACGTCCACAGCGGGTTTTCCCCGGAAAAGGAGGCCGCGCGGCTTATCCAAAGCCTTTCCCCGCAGGCCCCGCGGACGCTTGTCGTGTACGGTTTCGGGCTTGGCTACCACATCGAGGCCTTCTTTGCCGCCTGCCCCGAAGGCCGGGCCATTGTCGTGGAACCGGACGCCGCCTTTTTCCACGCGGCCCTGAAACTGAGGGATTTTACCTGCCTGTTCCGGCGCGGGGGTTTCCGGCTTCTTTTGGCCGCCGATCCCGAAGCCCTTGTCCAGGGCCTGCACGAGTGCGGGGAGGAGGCGCCCCAGGTGCTTAGGCTCCGCCCGGTCTATGCCAGGAACGAGAATTACTACAAAAAGGCGGACGCCGTTCTGGCGCGCCTGGCCTCGCGGCGGGACATCAACATGAATACCTTGAAACGCTTTGGCAGGCTGTGGGTGCGCAACCTTGCCCGCAACATGGCGCTTATCGGGAGCTGTCCCGGAATATGCCACATCGGGGGGATGTTTGCGGGCTTTCCCGTGCTTGTCGCCGCGGCGGGTCCCGGGCTTGACGCGGTTCTGCCGCGGCTTGCCGAAATAAGAAAGCGCTGCCTCCTCGTTGCCGTGGACACGAGCTACGCGGCCTGCCTGCGCAGCCAGGCCGAACCCGATTTCGTGGTGGTTGTCGACCCCCAATACTGGAACACGCGGCACCTGGACAGGGCGCGGCAGGGGAAAGCCATCCTGATTTCGGAGTCCTCCACCCATCCCCGGATATTCCGGCTGCTTCCGGGCAAGACCTTTCTTGGCGGCTCGATTTTCCCGCTTGGGCGCTACCTTGAGGAAGCCACGCAGCCCAAGGGAAAGCTCGGCGCGGGGGGCTCGGTGTCCACCAGCGCCTGGGATTTCGCCCGCCTCATCGGGGGCAGCCCCATCATCATGGCGGGCCTTGATTTGGGTTTCCCCTCGAAAAACACCCACTACCGGGGGAGCTTCTTTGAGGACAGGATGTTTTCCCTTTCGGGCCGCCTGTGGCCGGGGGAAACCCAGTCCTGCCGCTATCTGTATGACGGGTCGCCCCGCATGGTGCCGGACAACTCAGGCGGCGAGGTGCTTTCGGACATGCGCATGCTTATCTACATCTGGTGGTTTGAACTCCAGGCCAAACGCTACCCTGCGGTGAAAACCCTTACCCTGTCCGCGCAGGGGGCGAAGGTCGGGGGCATCGCGCCTGCGGCCCTGGGCGAGGTCCTGGCCCTGCCCGAAAGGCGGGGCGAGATCGATGCCCGTATCGCGGCCCTGCGTGGGTGCGCGGCAGAGCCAGCAGACGCGGGGCGTCTGGGGGCGGCGCTGGAAACCCTGGGGGAGGAGTTGGGCCGCCTGGAGTGCCTTTGCGATGAGGGCCTAAGGCGGACCGCGGCCATACGCAAACGGGGATCGGCGGCCCGGCCCACGGCCCTGGCTGCCCTGGGCGAGATAGACGAAAAAATACTTGGCCTTGAATGCAGGGACATAGCGGGCTTTCTTATGGCGGCGGCCCTGCAAAGCATCACGGCTTCGGGGGATGCCGATATGGCCTCGGCGCTGGCGAACGCGGAAAAGCTCTACGCGACTTTGGGGGAATCCGCGAAGTACCACCGGGCAATCCTTGCGGGGGCGGCGCGGGCCTGAGGGCAAAAAAAAGCGGTATGCTTCTGGACGTTGACAGCATACCGCGCGAGAGTTGCCTTACATTACCCTCAGTATTATTCATCGGCGGGGTTTGGGGAAACTTTAGCCAGCAATTCTTGGGGCGGCAAACAAAGAGACCACCGACCACACCGACAGGCACTGACAAAAACTATTTGCTGCGGGGACGGGGAGGCAGACCACTGTCAACTAAGGTAAGAAAAATATCTGCGCCTTTTTGGCGCGGGAGCGCCAAAAACCCGGCTTTCCGCTCCAATTCCTCAGCCCCTGCGGGGCTTGCGGGATTTCCGCTGCAATCCGTGGCGCCCCACGGGCTGACCTATGCCTTAACTGGTTGACAGTGGGAGGCAGACAAAGAGACCACCGACCCCACACGCCCAAAGAAAGGCACGCGGGTAGCGTGTGCTTGTACGGCGCAACAGGGCGAGAGGCCCGGAAAATGTCTTGTCGTATACAAAAGTCGAAGGGCCGACAGGCACGGAAAAACACGGACTTTAAATTAAAAATTTTTTCCCCCTGTCCGTCTTCGTCAGTGCGGTCAGTGGTTCTCTTCCCCGGCTGAAAAGCCTGTAAATTTGTTTCTTTTGGGTATTGATAAAAACCTTCCGGCGGTTTAGAGTTATTCGTATGGCCCGCAATGTGGTGGACGCTTCCAAAACTTTCCCCGCGCGGACGGGGATGCGGGCAAAGAAACCACCGACCACGCCGACAGGCACTGACAAACACCGACAAAAACCAGTATTTTCTGTGTGGTCAGTGGTTTCTTATTCCGCGAGGTCAGTGGTTCTTCCGCGCGGGTCGTCAAAGAGAACGGGAATTCGGTGCGGCAGGATTTCCGGGCTTTCGGAAGGCGGTTGCCGGGTAGCGGGCAAAATTATTGTATCTGCTGGATAACGGAGTGTATTTTGGCCGGAAGGAGAATAAATTTCTGATATGAAAGTCACAAATCAATGGGTCAGATGGTGGTTAAGGGAAATGTGGGCCTCTATTTACATAGAGACCTATCTTTTATACGTTTCATTTATGATTGGAGGTCTAAGGTTGCGTAGGTATTTGCTTTCAATGCTGGTGTTGTTTTTCGTGGCGGGGGCGGCAAGCCTGCACGCCTAGGTAAATTTCAAAGAGACCACCGACCCCACCGACAGACGCGGACTTCAAATCAAAATTTTTTCCCCTGTCCGTCTTGGTCAGTCTTTGTCGGCCTGTCGCCTTTATATACGACAGAACCGTTTTTGGGCCTCTCGCCCTGTTGCCGGGTGGGCAAAGACACGCCCTGATGGGCGTGCGTTTATTTCGGCGTGTGTGGTCCGTGGTTTCTCTCGTATCGCGCAATGCTTTCGCCGCAGAGTCTGCCCGCACTGTCAAATAACCATCCCTACAATTTCACACATTATCGTTGTACTAATATTAATAAACTACAATAATGTATATTAATAATAAAGTAAATACATTAATGTTGAAATAAGACCAAAAAGCGCACATCGCGGTTTTTGGCCTTTCCACGATTTCCCGCCGAAAAACCCCCTTTTTCCGCCTCCAAAGCCCGAAAACCCCCGCTTTTTCGCCAAAATTCATCCCCAAAAACTGGATTTCCGCGTTTTATAAATGTTGGCACGTTTCTTGCTCTAATAAAGCGGCAACGCTGTGTATGCGGCGCGCCAAGCAAAAACTTTGGAGTGAAACATGAGGAAAATCGCGATCTACGGAAAAGGCGGCATCGGAAAGTCGACAACCACGCAGAACACTGTCGCCG
>JAISXE010000018.1 GCA_031270615.1 Spirochaetia bacterium | reverse complement strand
CTTCGGGACTCCGGGCCGGGGTTTTCGCTGGCGGCGCACATCCTGTGCGCCTTCCCTCCCTCCGGTCGGCGCGAAAACCCTTCGAGTCCTGCTTATAAAATAATTGCGCCCTCCTTTGGAGGGCGCTCTCTTTAGCGAGGGCAGGACTCGCCCTGCGTCCCTCAGCATCCTTGCTTCGGGACTCCGGGCCGGGGTTTTCGCTGGCGGCGCACATCCTGTGCGCCTTCCCTCCCTCCGGTCGGCGCGAAAACCCTTCGAGTCCTGTCTTAAATCCAAAATAAAAAAGCCTCCTTGCGGAAGCTTTTTTATTCTTACTAGCGAGGGCAGGACTCGAACCTGCGACCTCCGGGTTATGAGCCCGACGAGCTGCCAACTGCTCTACCTCGCGGCGATGTTTGTAGAATATATCACGATTGCGAAAAATGGTCAAGTAGCAAAGTTTGCTGGGGAAAATCGCGTGATAGCCTACAGGGTTCTAGCGGGTGGGGGGCGGTTTGTCTTCTTCTTCCGCGCAAGGGATTGGAGGGGTGCGAAGCAGCCACGCCGCAGGGCTGGTCGTATTTTGTGACCGCTGCGCGGGCACAAAATACTGCCCGCCCATGCATCCCGGCGGGGCCGGAGCGACAGCGCAGCCCCGCAAAGCCCGGTTTTTTTTCGGCCGTGCCGAAAAAAAATGCGCCCGCATTCCGCATGATAATCGCCGGATTTTTCAGTCCCCGCTTTCCACCCGCCGTCCTGCCAGGCATTCCAGCCTGCGCGCGCGGCGGAAAAGATGAAGCACCGCGAAAAACAGGAGGGCAAGGAGCGCGAAGGATATGTAGCGCGCCCCATCGCCGCGGAGGAGGAAAAAGTCATACGCGCCGTGAAGCATAACGGCGGCGCAGAAGCCGGGGGGCAGGAGCGGTTTGTACGCGAAGCGGGAAAGGCCCAGGGTCCAGCCGGCGGGGGCAAGGGCGAGGGCGTGGAGCGGCACGGAGGTGATGCTGCGAAGGAGCAGCGTGAGCGGGTTTTCCAGCGAGAAAAAAATGTTTTCCGAAAAGGCGAATCCCAGGCCCAGGGCCAGGGCCAGGCAGATTCCATCGGAGACCTTCTGGAAAGACTTGTTCCGCGAGACCGCGACAAGGGCAAGGGTTTTTATTCCTTCTTCGATGAGGCCGGCGATGCCGAAAGCGCGCAGCGCGTCGCCTTCGATGCCGGTGATCCATTTTGTGTGGGGGAGGATTTCTTTTTCCAGGAACCATGCGGGGAAAGCGGCGCAGAAGCCTGCCGCAAAGGAAAAAAAGAGAAGCCCGCCGCCGCGCCCGGACGCGCGCAGATCGCGTACCAGGACAAGGAGGACGGCTACCGAGGCGATTCCCGAAAACAAAAGGGCGTACACGACAAGGGGCACGGGCCTACTCCGAAAGCGCCTTCTCCAGGCAGGCTATGAAGATACGGTTTTGCTCCCGCGTGCCGATGGTAACGCGCAGGCTCGTTGGCAGGCCAAAAGACGCGAGGGGCCTGACGGTAACGCCGAGTTCCATGATGCGGCGTTCCATGTCCCCGCTGTCGCGGCCCGTGTCAACGCAGATGAAGTTCGCCTGGGTCGGGTAGTAGGCAAGGCCAAGGCGGTCAAACTCCCCATACAGATAGGCTTTGCCTTCCCTGTTGACGGCAAGGGACTTCTCAACAAAGTCCCTGTCCTCCAGCGCGGCCCGGGCCGCCGCCAGGGCGGGAAGATTGACGCTGAAGGAAATTTTGGCCCTGAGCAAATCCCCGGCAAGCTCCTCGCGGGCAATGCCGTAGCCCACGCGCAGGCCGGCAAGCCCGTAGAGTTTCGAGAAAGTCCTCATGACAAGGAGGTTGGGGTGCTTCGCGAGCAGGGAAACCGAATCGGGAAAGCCGGGGGCGTCCACGAAATCGGCGTAGGCCTCGTCGCTGACCACAAGCGTTTCGGGCGGCATTTTCCGCAAAAAATCCTCAAGCCCGCCCTGGGTGAAGCAGGTGCCGGTGGGATTGTTGGGATTGCACAGGAACACCAGCCGCGTCCTGGAATCCACAAGCCCCGCCAGGGCTTCCAGGTCAAAAAAACCGTTTCCCAGCGGCGCGTATTTCATTTCCCCGCCAAAAAGACGGGTCACAAACGTATAGTTGGAAAAAGTCTCACGCGCCGTCACCGCCGTATCGCCGGGATTCACATAGGCCGCCGCGGCAAGCATCATGATCTCGTCGGAGCCGCTTCCCGCCACAATATTCCCCGGCCCAAGGCCGTGTCTGGCCGCCAGGGCCTCCCGAAGCCCCATGCATGTATTGTCAGGATACAGGCAGACACCGGCAACGCATTCCCGCAACGCTTCCATCGCCTTCGGCGAAGGCCCCAGGGGGTTTTCGTTAGACGCAAGCTTGATGGCCCCGGCTTTCAGCCTTCCGGGTATATAGGGCGCAAGGTCCCTCAGGCACTGGCGGATTTTCATGCCCCCATTCTACAACAAAAAAAATGGAAGGTGAAGACAGCAGCAGGGCCAGCGCATATAAACTTTTTGCTCCGCCGCCTTACGCGAGAAGAATAAGAGAAACCACAGACCACACTGACCACACGGCACGGACCACCCGGACAGATTTTCTTTCTTTATTGCCGCCAGTGCCGGTCAGTGGTTTATCTTGTCCTGCGTCTGGAAATACCTGTGTTCTTCTTCCAGCTCGTTAAGCACGGCTTTGAGCTTCCGCTTCAGCGACAGGGGCGTGCTCATCGCGAAGGCAAGCTCGGCTGGATCCGGCCAGTTTTTTTTGACAAGGTCCATGATTTTGAATACCTCGTCCTGGGAAAAATCATGCAGAATCAGCGTTTTCATGTTTCGTCCTTTTGTATTTCGTTTTCGGAAAGGCCATAGCTTTCATTTTCCTCGGTATTGCCTTCGGGTTCAACATGCACCATGACATCGAAAACGTTGTCGATCCGGGCGCGTATGGCTTCCTCGACCCGCACGGCAATCGCGTGGGCTTCGTCCACCCTCATGCGCGGGGAAACCTCGATATCAAGGTCTATGTCGTAGAGACTGGCGATTTTCCGGATGCGCGCCCGGTGCGGGTTCCCGGCGCCTTCGACCGCGCGTACCGCGCCGAAAATCAAGCGGTACAAAGCCGGGTCCGCGTTCCCGTCCATCAGTTCCATGTTGACTTTGCGGAAGATTCCCAGCCCTTCCTTAAGAATCCACAGGCTCACCAGCAGGGCCGTAATGGGGTCAAGGATGGGCAGTTCCAGAATCAGGGTAAAAAAAAGCCCCGCCAGAATCGCGGCGGAGATCAGCACGTCCGCCCTCATGTTCCTGGCGTTGGCGATGAGCATCTGGCTGTCGTGTTTTTTCCCGAAATATTCCTGCGACCAGGCCAGAAGCAGCTTTCCCGCGATGGAAAAAGCCGTCACATAAACCGCCGCCACGGCGGGGATTTCCCGCCTGTCCCCGGATACCAGTTGGCCCGCCGTCCTGAGGAGAAGCTGCGCCCCCGCGAAAAAAACAATGAAGGCCAGCGCCGAAGTCGCGATGGTCTCCGCCCTGCCGTGCCCGAAGGGGTGTTCCCTGTCCGAAGGCTTCACCATATAGCGCGAGACCAGCAGCGTCATGAAAGAGATCGCCACATCCGTCGAGGAGTCGATGCCGTCCCCCACCACGGCCAGGCTTCCGGCGAGAAGGCCCACCGTGATTTTCGCGGAGGCAAGGATCGCGTTGCCCCACAGGCTGATAAGAGAAGCCCTCCGTATGGCCCGCAAGCGCTTGGTCATACAGCTAAATGTAATGCCTTTCCCCGCCTTCGGCAAGGCAGCCGCGGCCCACAACAGCAATTCCGATTTCAAAACGAAAATCACAAGAGCCTTTCCCAAAAGCCATTTATAGTTTCACTCCGATTCGGAATTTTGGCGCATTTGCGGCGTAAAACGCCGCAAACCGGGCTTTTCGCTCCAATCTTTTGGCTAAAGCCAAAAGGATTTCCGCTTCAATCCAGGTTGCATGGGCGAGCAGCAATTTTGCTTTGCAAAATTGCGACCAGCCCCTTGCGCAGGGTTGCCCCCATCCTCCAACCGTGGCTGCTGCCTTTTAGCGCGTGGCCGCGGCCGGCGGTGATTTGGAAGGCATGGTTCATCAGCCCCTTTAAAGGGGCTGATGGACCATGCCATAAAATCCAATTCCTTGCCAAACGAAGAACCTCGGAGCTTGCTCCGAGGTTCTTCATAAAGACGCGCATTTGCCTTGCAAATGCAGTGGTGGCATACCCCGCGATTTTGCCCGGGTTGCATGGGCGAGCAACGATTTGCGAAGCAAATCGTGACCAGCCCGGCAAAATCGCGTCGCCTGGTTCTGAGCCGCCACAAAAAAGGCACGCCGCGCGGCGTGCCTTTTTTCATCTCCTAGGGGAGTCGAACCCCTGTTGACGGGATGAAAACCCGGTGTCCTAACCACTAGACGAAGGAGACATGGATAGATGAATCTATACACGGTTTGCGCGGTTTCGTCAATAGGGGAAAAACCTTCCTGTTAAAAACCTTCCGCGCGCGATTATTTTTTCGGCGTGTTTTTGCGGGCGCTGCCGCCCCATGCGGAATCCGGTGTGGAACCCTCAAGCAGCGGCCAGTGCTTTGCTTTATTCCTCTGCGGTAAGGCGAGTTGCCGGGCGGGAGTGCCGCCAGAGGGTTTGGAGGTCTATCGCCAGCCCCGGCAGGGCGGAAACCTGAATGACGGCGTCTTTCTGATAGAGCGAGATGATGAAGCGGCCCTCCTGGAGAATGTGGACATGGACGAAGGCCCTGTCCGGATCGATGACCCAGTATTCCCTGACGCCGCCGGCGAGGTATTTGTTGAATTTTTGCAGCATAAGCCCCGCGGTATTCGCTGGCGAAATGATTTCGATAACCAGGTCCGGCGGCCCGTCAACGGAATTTTTTGAAAGTTTTTTGTCGTCG
>JAISXE010000408.1 GCA_031270615.1 Spirochaetia bacterium | reverse complement strand
GGGCGCGCCTATTCAGCCGGATAAGGGAACCACCGACCGCACGGAATAAAGAAACCGCTGACCACGCGGACGGGAAAGCAGTTTTTCTCTTTGAGGGTGTTCCAAAACTTGAGAAGCCCGTGGGGCGCAAGGGGCTGGTCGCAATCCTGAAGACAGGATTGCTGCACGCCCATGCATCCAGGATTGAAGCGGAAATCCCGCAGCCCGCCGCAGGCGGGCGAGGAATTGGAGCGGAAAGCCCGGCTGGTCGTATTTTTCAAAGGAGGCCGTACAAGTAGACCGTGGGCGTAGCCCCGTGTTGGTGTAACAAAACGGTCTGCCGCCCATGCGCCAGGGATTGCAGCGGAAATCCTTTTGGCTTTAGCCAAAAGATTGCAGCGGAAAGCCCGTTTTTTTGCCGGGGTTCCCCCGGTAAAAAAGGCGCCAAAATTCCGAATCGGGGTGAAATCGTAAATGGGTTTTGGAACAGGCTCCTTTGTCTGTGTCTTTGTCTGCGAGGTCCGTGGTTTCCCTTGCCCAAGCCAGGTCATAAACCCACGACAAGCTCGAAGACGTGGCGGGTGTCGCGGCGCTGGCCGGCGTAGGCACCGAGTTCTTCCGAGTAGTGCGCGTAATTCATTTGGAGGAAACCAAGATCCACGCCAAAGCCGAGGGTGGGATAGCCCTGATGGATGCCGCCCCGGAACCTGAGCGTGCGGAGCGCCCAACCGTCGAGCCAGAATTCAATGCCGGCGTTGATGCGTTTCGCCGTGTCCACGTCCTCCTCGAAGTTATAGGTGATGTCGACAAAATCGAGGAGAATATCGCTCTTCAGCTCGCAGAAGGAAGGGATCTGGACGGAAGGGGAGAATCCGACCGAGGCGGTCAGCGACCAGGGAAGATCCTCGGCGTGGCCCAGGGAGTTCGTGCCGAGGTTGTTTGCCGTGAGGCCCACCCGGGGGTTCCAGCCGCCGTTCCAGAAGTTGAAAATGACGCCCAGGTCAGCAAACCCGCCAAGGGATTTTTTGATATCGTCCGAGTCGATGTCCTTTATGGAGTCGTCGACAAAATCGCTGAAAAGGTACGAATGCTGGAAGCTCCAGCGGTGCTGGAGCCTGAGCGCCGCGCCCGCCTGCAGCCGGTCTTCAAGGAAAGAGTAAGCGATGCCCCCCACCGCCCCCGCGTCGATTACCGCGTCGGCGTTGAGCTCCGGCAAAACGGGGTTTGCCACCTCGCCGCTCGTGCGCGAGACGCCGAAGATTCCCGCGGTGAAATTTTCCATGAGGAAGGCCGGGTAGAAAGACAGGTCCACATACTGGGCGTTCCCGAGATGGTTGCGAAACGTATTGGCAAGCTCATCGTCGTTGTCGGTGTCCGAGTAGAGGATGTCCGAGGCAAGCCGCCGGGCACTGTTGTCAAAGGCAAGCGCGAGCGGGAAAATGTCGACGCGCCAGTCTTTTTGCCGTATGCGGGCAAGCCCCGCGGGGTTGTAGAACGGCGCGTACTTGCTGTCGCTTTTCGCGTGGAAGGCGTTGCCCATGCCCAGCGCGGCCACCGATCTCATGACCCAGGGATATTCCCGCGTGGTGTAGCCCTTGCCCGCGCTTTGCGCGTAGGAGGAAAACGCGGCGCAGGCCGCGCAGACCGCAAGAAGAAGCAGTTTTTTCATTGTTAAGGGGTTCTCCATTTTGTCAATGCCACTGGTTGTAAATAAACTCGGCAAGCGAGGTTTTGTCTATCGTGTCAATCTGGCCATCCCCGTCGGCATCGAAGGTTGTGATGAACTCGTTGAATTTGTCGTACATGTCCGTGTCGCCGTCGGGGACAAGGCTGATGATGGTGCCGTTGAGCAGCTCGATGTTTTCCTGGATGCTGTCCAGGTTCCCGCTGCCGCTGAGGTCGAATACCGTGTCAATTTCAGCCTCAATCTCGGTAGGCGTTTTCCCGCCGATTATGTTGCCGATGTAGTTGGGGTCGTCTTTGTTAAAGCTGACATCTGTTCCCGCAAGCGCATTCGCCACCCGCATCACGGACATCAGCGTGTCAAGCGTGGCCGCGATTCCCGCGGCGGTCTTGATGTTTTTGTCATCGGCGGCATCGGCCTCCTGTATCTTTTTTGTCCATTTGTAGCGTTTTTGCTTGAAATCGAGGACATCGTTGGACGCGAGGTCCCCGGAGGAAAAGCTTTGCAGGAGTATGTCCGAGGTGTGGCCGGAGTCGTCCTTCAAAAAGGCGTCCAGGACATCCACGGTGCTGAAACCCGTTTTTCCCAGCCAGGCCATCTGCAGGAGGTATTTTTCCCGGGTGCGCAGGGCCGCAAGCTCCGCCTGGGTGGGGTCCGCCGTCGCGTCGGGGTCAAAACCAAGCCCCTTGATGACCGCATCGTAATTCCGCCTGCTCAAAGCCAGTTCCAGATCCTCGGCATCGGCTTCGGCGCTGTCCTTGTTCGCGATTGTGTCCTCGAAAATATTCTCGCAGGCGGAAAAGGCCACGACAACCAGAACCGCCAGCAAAATCGCTTTGTTTTTCATACCTATGCACCTCCGCAGGATTATCGTCCTTCCATGACTTCGAGTATATCGCATGTTTGGCAGAAAAACAAGGGGGGCAGTTTTTGCCGGGGCGCAGCCCCGGCAAAAACTGCCCGCGGAAATTGCGGGG
>JAISXE010000387.1 GCA_031270615.1 Spirochaetia bacterium | reverse complement strand
ATTCCCCCACTCCTTTGTATTGACTTTGGCCCTTCTTCAGGATAATATCATAATTAAGAAAAATGTCTATGATACTAGGCCAACAACTGATACGTTTTTATGAGGAATATTCGTCGCTTGATGTCACTTTTACGAAGGACGTTGTAAAGGCTATCGGCCTCGTTCCCAAGCAGGTGTATTTGAAGTGCATCGGCTACCAGTGGCCGTGCATCATTTACTCAAGTTCGATGGTTTCGGCAAAGGTCATTGTCAACGCGAAACTTGGGATACAGACCATCGCCCAAAAGGCAAACAATATGGTGAGCCTGCGTTTCAGTTTGCTGTCGGACAAACCGGACCCTGTGTCGTTTTTTGTCAGTGCCAAGATAGCCGGGGCGCTTCCGTATGGAACCGCGAATCCGGGGCTGAACATCCTTGTGCTGACTTTTACGCAGAGGCCGGCGGACGACTTGATTAGCGCGCTGGGCGAGCTTCTGGAGGCGAATGTCAATTCCAAGAAGCGCAAGGAGGAGCGCATTGTCCTGACGCCCGAGGTGATGGAGAAAATGGGTTTTAAGGCAAAGGAGACGACGCTGTTTGTCGAAAAGGTTCCGCGCAAGGGGATCATCCGGGACATTTCCTTTTCCGGGGCAAAGGTGATTATCGCGGGCGTTGCAAAATTCATGGTGCAGAAAAACGTTGTGATCCACTTGGAAAACGAGCATTCCCCGGAACCTCTTATAATCGAGGGCACGATACTCCGCTTTGAGCCCGTGGAGGGCCGGAAGGACATTTCGGCGTTTGCCATCCAGTTCAAAGAGGAAGGCGTCCCCCTCCGCTACAAAATCATGGTTAACGATTACCTGCGGCAGAAGAAGCACAAGCCCGCGGCTGCTGCCCAGCAGAAACCCGTGGTGGAAAACCCCCTGCCCCCGCCGCCGCCGGATGCCTCCCCGGAGGCGCCCCCGCCGCCTGCGGAAAAAAAAGATTAAAGGTTAATGCCCCCCCCTGCCGATGTTTTGACCAGGGAAAAAGGATTTTTTCAGCATGCGGGAAGGATCCTTATTTTCCCTATCATTACTTATATCGGCTTTTTAAAGTCCGGCATGAGTAAAAAAAAATCGGGTTTCGTTTCCAAAGGCTGGGCCTAGGGGCGAGGTCTGTCCCGGACAGGAAGACCGGGAAAACATTCCAGGGAGGAATATTTATGATTATCAATCACAACATGAGCGCGTTGTTCGCGCAGCGGGAGAACGGGGTAAACGACCGGACTTTGACCAAAAGCATCGAAAAGCTTTCTTCGGGGCTGCGTATCAACCGCGCCGGGGACGATGCTTCGGGCCTGGCCGTGTCGGAAAAGATGCGGTCCCAGGTCCGCGGCTTGCGGCAGGCTTCGCAGAACGCCTCGAACGGCATTTCCCTTATTCAGACATCGGAGGGCTATTTGCAGGAGAGCCAGGATATCCTGCACCGCATCCGCGAGCTGGCTGTCCAGTCCGCGAACGGCATTTACACGCCGGAGGACCGTATGCAGATCCAGGTCGAGGTGTCCCAGCTTGTTGACGAGGTTGACCGCATTGCGTCCCACGCACAGTTCAACGGCATGAACCTGCTTACCGGGCGCTTTGCCCAGGAAGGCCAGGAAAACACCATCACGGCTTCCATGTACTTCCACATCGGCGCTAACATGGACCAGAGGGAGCGGGTGTACATCGGGACCATGACCGCGGGGGCTTTGGGCGTGCGAAATGTCCAGAGCGGCCAGATTATGTCCATTTCGACCCCGGACGCGGCCAATATGTCTATCGGCATTGTGGACGCGGCCCTGAGGGTAGTAAGCAAACAGCGGGCGGACTTGGGCGCGTATCAGAACAGGCTGGAACACGCCGTGAAGGGCATCGACATCAGCGCGGAGAACCTACAGGCCGCGGAATCCCGGATCAGGGATACGGATATGGCTTCCGAAATGGTGGAATACATGAGGAATATGATTCTTGTGCAGTCCTCCACCGCCATGCTTGCCCAGGCCAACATGAAATCACAATCGGTATTGCAACTCCTTGGATAATGTGGTATTATAGAAGGTGGGACCGGGTGGTCCCGCCTTCGGCCTAAGGGCCGACAGGCTGTGCGTAGTTCTTTGAAAAAAACCCTCCGTGTACCGCAGGCAAGGAGAATTTCCGGTTTTTAAACCGGCGATTCTCTTTGTTGCCGGGGAAACGGAACGGCAGGGAAGCGCGATCTATCCCTGAATGAATTTCCCGCGAGTATACAAAGACGAAGGCAAGGGATGCCTTCGGTATTCTTCAAGGAGGGTTATCTATGATTATAAATCATAACATAAGCGCCATGTATTCCAATAGGGAACTTGGCGCTCGTACCGTAGATTTGGGAAAAAACATCGAGAAACTGAGTTCCGGGCTCCGTATCAACAGGGCCGGCGATGACGCATCGGGACTTGCGGTTTCCGAAAAGCTCCGCAGCCAGATTCGTGGCCTGAATCAGGCGCAGCGCAACATTGAAAACGGGGTTTCTTTTATTCAGACCACAGAGGGCTACTTGCAGGAGACCCAGGACATTCTGCACCGCATGCGGGAACTGGCGGTACAGTCCGCCAACGGTATTTATACCCCCGAAGACCGCATGCAGATCCAGGTTGAGGTGTCACAGCTTGTTGACGAAGTGAACCGCATCGCGTCCCATGCCCAGTTTAATGGAATGAATATCCTTACCGGAAGTTTTGCTGAGGATTCCGTTATCGGCAGGGTGATGAGGCTTCAGGTTGGCGCGAACATCGATCAGGGTGAAGATATGTACATCGGCACTATGACTGCGGGGGCTTTGGGGCTTGTAAACCCGGAAGGCCAGGGAGGCATGATTTCGATTTCCACGGTTGAGTCGGCCAATTTTGCCATCGGCACTGTTGACACCGCCCTGCGGACTGTCAGCAAGCAGCGCGCGGACTTGGGTGCGTACCAGAACCGTTTTGAAATGGCCTCACGGGGAGTCGCCGTGGCTGCGGAGAACATGCAGGCTTCAGAGTCGCGCATCCGCGATGTCGATATGGCGAGCGAAATGGTCAACTTCGTAAAGAATTCCATCCTCTCCCAGGCCAACACGGCAATGCTGGCTCAGGCCAACATGAGTTCGCAAAGCACACTGCAGCTTTTGGGCTAGGTGTGCGGATATCCGTTCCGGTTGTAAAGAGATTGCTGGACGTTATCTCTTTATAGTGAATCACGGCGGGGGGAGTTCGCGCTCTCCTTCCGCTTTTCTTACACGGAGGTAAGAATATGGCTTTGGAAATAAGCGGAATCTCCGTCAACGGAATGGCGGCGATTTCCACCCTGCGGGCAGGGCGGCCACAGATACAGGCTTCCCGCTCTTCGTCCGCACCGTCTGAAAAGAAAAGGTCCGATCCGGGTCCCGTGCGGCAGACGGTTCGGGAAATTGAGGAGTTCAGCACTTTTCTGAACCGACGCCTTAAATATTCCGTGAATCCCGATACCGACCAGGTGATCGTCAAGGTGATTGACCGCGAGACCGATAAGGTAATTAAAGTTCTTCCCCCGGAAGCGCTGCAAAGGCTGCATAGCCGCATGAAGGAAACAATCGGCCTTCTTTTTGACGAAATCATTTAGCCCGGGGGGAAGGGGAAAAGGTGTCTGATTTTTCAATCCCTGGCGTAAACAGCAAATACAAAACAGAAGAGCTTATTCAGGGCCTGGTGGAGGCGGAGAAAATCCCCTTGAAACGCATGGAGGACTCGATAAGCTCCTATAAGACCAGGGCCCAAACCTGGCGGGAGGTCAACCAGGGGCTTGGCCGCTTTCGGGATTCCTCCCGCGCCCTGTTCGGTTTTCAGAGTCCTTTCAGGGAAAGGCGGGCGGTTTCCGGGGATGAAAGCGTCCTGACGGCAACGGCGACCCGCGAGGCGGCGGAGGGGAAAACGAGGCTGCTGGTCAAACACCTTGCCGAAAGCGACAAATTCCTGTCAAGGCCTTTGAATCTTGACTTTTCCGTTCCAGAGGGGAAATACGGTTTCCGCGTGGGGGAACAGGAAGTGCGTTTCAACTTCCGGGGGGGGAAGCTGTCCGCGTTTATTCAAACCCTGAACAGCCGCGGCGAGGGTATCGTGCGGGCCCAGGTTGTGCGCAATACGACGGAGTCCCAGGTTTTCATGATAGAGTCCCTGAAAACCGGCGCGCAGAATCCCCTTTCGTTTCTTGACGACTCTGTGGCCCTTGCGGAAAACTCAGGTCTTGTCGAAAGGGATCTGGAAGGCTCGCGGAGGATAAGCCTGGACCAGGCTTCCGTAAAGCCCTGGACAAAACCCAGTGACACCGCCGTGGTGCAGAATGGCACTTTGAAGCTGACGCCGAACAAAGAGGCTGCCGTTCCCATAAGCCCGCTGAAGATTAACAACACTGTTCTGGAACTGGAGGTAAAGGTAACGTCCCGCAAGGGGGAAATCCCTCCCCCGCCGACGCCGCCGCCCGGGCCGTCCATCCCCGAAGCCCCCTCGCTCAGTTTCCAGGACATAACCATACAGGGCGGCGCGTCGAAGGTCGTCCTTCCCGAATGGACGCCGCCTGAGGGGCCCAGGATTGTCGACGACTTTGCCATGATGTTCGCGGGAATCGACGGGGTTCCCGTTCCCCTTCCTGAGCTTTCCGACACCGCCGATTTTGTGAAGCTGACGATTCCCCTGGGCGATTACGGCAAGGAAATTTCCGCCCTTTATTTCAGGAACAACAATACCCACAGGGATATCGAGCTGCGCGCCGTCCATCTCTACGATCCTTCGGCGCGCGGGGACTTCCGGCCCGTGAATCCGGTCAGCACGGCCCGGGACGCCCAGATCGTGATGGACGGTATTCCCATCCAGCGTTCCTCGAACAGCATAAGCGACCTTCTGCCGGGGGTAACCATCACCCTTGAGGGGCCGGGGACAAAGCCGGTGGAACTTGCGGTAGAGCCGGACAGGGAAAAGATCAAGGACGCCCTTATCCAGTTTGTTGGGTATTACAACCAGCTTATCGCCAATATCAATATTCTGACGCGCACCGACGAGAACATCATCCAGGAAATCACCTACCTTTCGCCGGAAGAACAGGAGAAGGCCAGGGAAAAACTGGGCCTTTTTAACGGGGATCAGACCCTTTTGCAGATGCGGGGGACCTTCCAGAACATCATGATGAACCCCTACCCCACGTCCGCTGGCGAAGAAGTGGCCCTCCTGGCCCAGACAGGCATTTCGACAAACAGCCGGACGGGCGGCGCGAACTACGATGCGGCGAAACTCCGGGGATACCTGGAGATCGACGAAAGCAGGCTGGATGAGACACTGAAAAACAATCTGGCCGCCATGCAGGATATTTTCGGGAACGACACGGACGGCGATTTGATTGCCGATTCGGGAGTGGCCGTCGCGGTTGACAACTATATACGTCCCCTGGTACAGACGGGAGGCATCATCCCCCTGAAGCTGAGTACCATTGACTCGCAGATAAGCCAGACAAACCGCAGAATCGACAACTACAACCGTTATCTGGAAAACTTTGAGAGAAACCTGAAGCGGAAATACGGCGTCATGGAAAGCGCTTTGGGGGGCCTTGAAAAAAGCTCGCAGGCGGTAGAAAACTTTAACAGAAGCGGCGCAACCAATCGATAATAAACACAGATATGGAAATATTCGTAAACGGGGAACCCGTATCCTTCGCGCTGGAAAACGAAAAGACCCTTTTTGAGGTTTTTGAGGCGATTTCCGGCTGGGCGGCGTCTATCGGGGCGCGGGTTTGCGCCTTTGAGGTAGACGGCGCGGGCGTGGAAATTCCCCTGCCGGCGAAGTGGGCGGGCCTGCCTCTTGAGGGCCTGGCGAGGATCGCCGTTTCGGCGGAACCGGAAAAGCCGGAAGGCGCCCACGAGCTTGAGGTCCTCCGCGATTATTTTGATTTTTTTGAAAAGGCCCTCGCCGCGGACGACGAAAACGCCCTGCGGGAGATACTGAAAGAATACCCCTACGTCCGCAAGGCCCTGGAGGCCCGCCTGAAGGATATTTTCGGCTCCCCGGCTTTCGGCAAAGACGCTTTCCTCCTTGCGCGGCAGGGGGATGCGCCGTTTACCCAGGCGGAAAAAGACGCGATGGGCACTTATGTGCGGGCGGCGGGCATCCTCGTGCGGGACCGCCTGGCGGAAATCGTCCATCCCGCGCAGGAGGCGGCAAACGTTTCCCGCTTGCTTCTCGCGGTAAAACCCGCTTTGGAAAACGTGCCCGTCCTCCTGCAGTCGGGCAGGGACCGCGAGGCAATGCAGGGCATCCTGTCCTATACGGAACTTGCCTTAAAGGCGATACGCATCCTGTCGCGCAAACACGAGGGCCAGGAGGCCTGCGAAGTCTTTTGCAGGGAATTCAACGGCATTTTGAATGAATTGACCGGCGCTTTTGAAGCGCGGGATTCCGTTTTGATTGGAGATCTCTTTGAATACGAGATAGCTCCCCGCACGGACAGGCTGGCGGAGCTTCTTGGGGGGGAAGGCCTGTGATGTTCGCACTGCTTCAGAGAACGCCGATACTGAAACTGAACGAAAGCAACTCCGCCACGATGGACACGTTTGCCCTTGTCATTATAATCGGCGTTTTGGCGATTCTGGGAATATGGATAGCCTTTGTGGGGACGAAAGCCACAGCAAAGCCGGGGAGCTACAGCAAGGGGACTTTCCGCAAAAAGGCGAAGAAACTGAAGCTCTCGAAAACCCAGATACGGCTTCTTGAAACCGTTATAGCTGAAATGAAATTCGCCAACCCCGTGCGGGCGCTGGAAAACTCCTCGACCCTGGACAAGCTTTTGCGCCAGATGATGACCCACCTGGAGGAACAGGAGCTTTCCGCCGAGGAGAAAGAATTCCGCAAAAGCATCATTTACGGCATCAAACAGACCATCGAGGCCAACTCCGAACAGGCAAAGATCATTTCCTCGACATTGAGCCTGCCCATCAATACCGAAGTGAAAATCCGCGGAAGCGACGGAACGACCTATGTGAGCTATATCACGTCGAACATGCAGAGCATGATCGGCATGGAAGTGCCTGGGGGGCAGAACCAGGAAAACGCCCACCCCTGGCCCAAGGGCGAGGAGCTGTCGATCATGTTTATCCGGGGCGGCACCGATGTCTACGCGTACAAAACAAAAGTCCTGGGGTATAAAAACGTGCGGGGGGTTCTGTCTGTTTTTACCGAACACGGGAAAAACCTGAAACAGATACAGAAACGCCACGCAAAACGCAAGAAAATCGGCAGGCCCGCGGTGCTGTATCTGGTGAATATTGTCGAGACCAAGGTAAAACGCAAGTTGGTCCGGCAGGCTGTCGTCAACAAGTCCCGCAACCTTCTTGGTTCCATGCAGGATATTTCCGCCGGCGGCTGCGCCATTCTGGCGCAGAACGTTGTGCCCAAGGGTTCGCTGGTCCAGGTTGATTTTGAAACGGTGCGGGGAAGGCCCGTCACCGTGTACGGCAAGGTGCGGGGAATTACCCCGAACCCGCCGCGCAGAAAAACCATACATGTGCAGTTTACCAACGTTTCCCGGAAAAACATGAACGCCATCCGGGACTTTGTTTACGAGTACGATATCTGAGCCACGCTTACGCGGAAGGATAAGTCGAACCGAACCGCGGACCTCACGGAAGAAGCCGGGCTTTTGATCGGAATCCCTTATTTTCTATCCGTGCCGTCCGCCCTTGTCCGCGAGGTCCGTGGTTAAATTCCTCCCCGCGTTCATTTATGTGCGCTGGCCCTGGGGGATCGGCCAGGGCATCGGCGTTTACTTTTCTCAATCGCATTGATCATTTTGGCACATTTTTTGCGCCCCCAGGCGCAAAAAACCGGGCTATCCGCTCCAATCTTTTGGCTGCGC